>NZ_DCRI01000120.1:0-1888 GCF_002324975.1 Acinetobacter sp. UBA1496
AGTTCAGCTTCAGTCATCACCAATGCCCTTCGCCTGCGAAATAAAAAGTTATGATAGAGAGTTCCTTTCTTCCACCAGATGTATCAGGGCTGGTTGCAGCACTCGCCATCGGCCTGCTCATTGGTTTAGAACGAGGATGGCAGGATCGAGAACTGCCAGAAGGCAGCCGAGTAGCAGGTCTACGTACCTTCACATTGACAGGATTGCTCGGAGGAATGCTCGGTCATTTACAACCAAACTTCGGAGCTTGGCCGCTAGTTGCGGCCGTATTAGGGCTTTCCTTATTACTAACAGTGTCCTATGCTCGTACCGCAAAAATTTCCGGTAATTTAAGTGCTACCACAATTATTGCGATGCTGTTGACATTAGTTTTAGGTGCATATGCATCCCATGGCAATGTTACTTTAGCATTAACCGCGGCTGTAATCGTCGCTGTATTTTTGGATCTCAAGCCAACCTTACACGGTTGGCTACGCTTGATAGAGCATCGTGAATTAACCGCATCCCTGCAGTTGCTGGTACTTTCTGTCGTTATATTACCCTACTTACCCAATACGGGTCTGGGACCTTTTGCTGCATTAAATCCTTACCAGTTATGGTGGGCAGTGATCCTGATTGCCGGACTCTCTCTGGCAGGTCATTTTGCCATGCGGCTTACCGGTTCAGAAAGAGGCATATTCTGGACAGGTCTATTGGGTGGTTTGGCATCGTCTACAGCTGCAACTGTCGCACTGGCACGCTATACACGCCAGCACCCCGTCATGGTCAGTGCTGCTATTTCTGGAACATTGGCTGCCTGTGGCATCATGTTTTTTCGTATGGTTGTGCTGATAGGCGTCATTGAGCCAGCATTGCTAAGCACTTTTGGTGGTGCAATGATGATTGCGGGAATCCTTCTGCTGGGTATGGCATTGTGGAGACAACGCCAAATTACCAGCGCTGAAAACAACGATCGAACAATAGAAGCAATGGCTCCTTTTGATCTTGGGACAGCATTCAGCTTCGCTGCTTTCCTGGCTGTCATGGCAGTCTTGGTCCCGGCAGCAAAACAATGGTTGGGCACCAGCGGCATCTTCGTATTATCGACTATTTCTGGGCTAGCAGACGTAGATGCTATTTTAGTCTCACTTGCCCGCCTGCATAGTACTGAAGGCTTAACAACAAATGTGGCTGCTGTCGCGCTAGGGCTAGCCACACTGAGCAACATGTTAAGCAAAGCGACAATTGCATGGATGACAGGGGGGGGCACAGTTTGGCCGAGCTATCATATTTGGCTACACAATTGCCATGATAGGTGCTGGCGTAGCTCTGGCTCTCAGTTTGAGCTTTATGTAAGGTCAACTCGGGTAAATGGAAGATGTTCAAAAAATGAGTTAAAATGATTCCCCTTGCATGGATTCACTTTGAAAAACAATGGTAAAAATGATTCGACCATTGAGGGATTCAGCCTGGATGGTCGCCCCAAGCATATCAAGAATAGATTTTGTTATCGCGAGCCCTAAGCCGGTTCCTTCTTCTGTTCTTTGTCTAGATGCATCTGTTCGATAAAATCGATCAAATAACCTGGATAGTTGTTCAGGAGAGATTTCAGGGCCTTCATTTTCAATTGAAAATATTGTGTTATCTAAATTCTGTTGAAGTTTTATGCGTATTGTAGAATTCTTATTTCCATATTTAACTGCATTAGATAATAGATTGCTGAGTGCTCGACGTAACATAGCAGGATCACCTTTGACATTTCCAGATCCTGTTTGTTGAAGCGTCATATTTTTTTCGGCAGCTAGCGCATCATAGAAATCAAATAAGGCTGTAACTTCTTTAACCAGGTCAATATTCTGTAAGTTCTGTAATTTTAGGCCATGTTCTGCTTTTGCCAAGAAAAGCATAT
>NZ_DCRI01000120.1:2117-4642 GCF_002324975.1 Acinetobacter sp. UBA1496
TTACGGGCAAGACATACTTGAGTTTGAGTCATTAAGTTATTAATCGGTGTTCTAATTTCATGCGCTAAATCAGATGAAAAATCGGAAAGCCTTTCTAAAGCTGATTCTAGTCTGTCGAGCATATCATTGAAGGCAATTGCTAATGATTTTAGTTCTGTTGGTGTGTGCTCAACTTCTAAACGTTCTGAAAGATGTTGGGCAGAAATGCCTTCTGCGACCTTAGCCATTTTTTGCACGGGTCTTAAACCTCTCCAGGTTGCAAACCAGCCTAAAAACATTAAACAAATCGTACCGGCTAAACCAATGTAAAAAAGTTGACGCTTAAAATCATTTAAAAAATGTAGATGTTCAGATGTATCGATCCCCACAATAATGCGTACAGATTGTATCTCAGTATTTTTGTTTATATCCGTGTTGTAGATCATGCCACGATAAGTCTTATCCTGAATTTTCCATTTAATCCATGAATTATTTGCTGACTTGGTTAAGTGTTGAGTATTAATTGTTGAAGGTGCTGAACTAAATAAAACTTTACCTGTCGGTCGTTCTATTTGAACCATAAGATCATGGTGTCCAACTAAAGCGTCTCTCAAATAAAGATTAAGTTCTGGAGAGTTTTTAGGATTCTGTTGGATAAGATTCTGAATCAGCTGGATTTTACCTTCTAATTGGGTACGGTCTTGAGTCTCAAAATGATGCATTACTAATTTATTTATGAACAAACCCATAATAATTAGAATGAAAATAGTAGATAATGAGAAAATGATACCGATCCGGAAACTGATCGCTCTGAATAAATTATTATTCATCCTCTACCTCTAGTACATACCCCATTCCTCGAATATTCTGAATTAATTTGGGAGTAAAGTTACTGTCAACTTTACTTCTTAATCGTTTAATAGCGACTTCAACGACATTCGTATCACTATCAAAGTTCATATCCCAAATTTGAGATGCAATAAGTGCTCTTGGTAGAATTTCACCTCTTCTACGCATAAAAAGCTCCATAAGCGCGAATTCTTTAGCCGTTAAATCAATGCGTTGACCTGCTCGTGTTACCCGACGTTTTCTCAAATCAAGTTCTAAATCAGCAATCTTAATAATATTATTATCTTCTCTTTGTTGCCCTCGTCTAAGGAGCGTTTTTATTCGAGCTAGAAGCTCTGCAAAAGCAAAAGGCTTAACTAAATAATCATCAGCGCCTAGCTCTAATCCTTTTACTCGATCTTCGATTTGATCTCGGGCGGTAAGAAAAAGAATGGGCATTGTTTTACCGCTGCTACGAATATCATTGATAATATTCCAACCATTTAGTCCAGGTAACATCACGTCTAAAATAATTAAGTCATACTCTTCAGAAAGAGCTTGATGTTTACCCGTTAACCCATCTGTAACCCAGTCCGTAATATAGCCAGCTTCGGATAAACCTTGCTTGAGATAATCACCAGTTTTTTGTTCATCTTCAACTAATAGTATTCTCATTTCCGAATCCTAAGTCATTCATTAAAACTATAATAACGTTATAAAACATCTGATCGAGATAGATTACAAAAATGTCATTTTCAAGTCACTTAGATGTTCAGTGCTTCACTTTATTGTAGTAGCAAGAAATTAACTTTTAGAGAAACTTATGAAAACTGTAGTGCGTCGTAGTCTAACAATTTTAATGTGTGCTGGAACTTTAATTGCTGGTACTCAATCTTGGGCAAAAGATGTATCAACCTCAAGTGCCACTAAAACGGTAAAAGCACAGAAACCTTGTACAAAACCTTGTAAAATGGAAAAAGATGACAAGACTCAGCAAGATCATAGTCAACATCAGTCTCCTAACTCATCTGACATGTCAAAAATGGATCATTCTATGATGAATATGGACCATTCTAAAATGGATCATTCAAAGATGAATATGCCTGGTAGCAATAAATAATTTTATAAATAGCGAGAAAGAAGTATTAAAGTTTATACTAAATATTTGCTTTATTACTTCAATCTTGACCTTTCTAAAGGTGAGATAGAATGTCAAAAAAGTTAAGTCATGTACTCTTAATTGGAGTTGGTTTATTTTCATCAACTTGGGTAATGGCGGCAGTTAAAGAATATGATTTAACAATCGCTGAACAAACTGTAAATATCACAGGAAAACCGCTAAAGAGAATTACCGTTAATGGTAAATTCGTTGCACCACTTCTTGAATTTGAAGAAGGTGATGAGGCCGTTATCCGTGTTCACAATAAGTTAAAAAATCAGGACTCTTCAATCCATTGGCATGGCTTATTATTACCTGGAATTATGGATGGTGTACCTGGATTTAACAAATTTAATGGCATTGCCCCTAATAAAACTTATGAATATAAGTTTAAAGTCCGCCAAAATGGTACTTATTGGTATCATTCACATAGTAAAGGACAAGAACAAGACGGTTTATATGGTGCTTTTGTTATTTATCCTAAAGATAAAACTCCACTAACAGCTGCTGAAAAAACCGATAAAGATTACGTTGTTTTGCTTTCTGATTTTCATAATTC
>NZ_DCRI01000119.1:0-7862 GCF_002324975.1 Acinetobacter sp. UBA1496
TCTATTGCTGAATTTGATCCAGAAATCGCTCAAGCAATCTCTAACGAAGATGCTCGCCAAGAAGCGCACATCGAGTTGATCGCTTCTGAAAACTATTGCTCACCAGCAGTAATGGAAGCTCAAGGATCAAAACTCACTAACAAATATGCAGAAGGCTACCCAGGCAAACGCTACTATGGCGGTTGTGAATATGTAGATGTCATTGAACAATTGGCAATTGACCGTGCTAAAGAATTATTTGGTGCTGATTATGCTAACGTTCAGCCACATGCTGGTTCTCAAGCAAACTCTGCAGTTTACCTAGCGCTGCTTAACCCAGGTGACACAGTATTGGGTATGAGTCTGGCTCACGGTGGTCACTTGACTCACGGTGCGAAAGTAAGCTTCTCAGGTAAAACTTATAATGCAATTCAATACGGTCTGAATCCAGAAACTGGTGAGATCGATTATGAAGAAGTTGAGCGTCTAGCTGTAGAACACAAACCACGTATGATCGTAGCTGGTTTCTCTGCATACAGTCAAATCGTAGATTGGCAACGTTTCCGTGATATCGCGGACAAAGTTGGCGCTTACTTATTTGTAGATATGGCTCACGTCGCTGGTCTGGTTGCTGCTGGCGTTTACCCAAGTCCAGTTCAAATTGCTGACGTAACAACTACGACTACTCACAAAACTCTTCGTGGTCCTCGTTCAGGTCTGATCTTGGCGAAAGCAAACGAAGAAATCGAGAAAAAACTTCAATCAGCTGTATTCCCAGGTAACCAAGGTGGTCCTCTGGTTCACGCGGTTGCTGCTAAAGCAATCTGCTTCAAAGAAGCAATGGCACCTGAATACAAAGCATATCAACAACAAGTGGTTAAGAATGCTCAAGCTATGGCTGAAGTTCTAATCGAACGCGGTTACGACGTTGTATCTGGCGGCACTAAAAACCACCTGTTCTTGTTGTCTCTGATCAAACAAGATATCACTGGTAAAGATGCTGATGCTTGGTTAGGTGCTGCTCACATCACTGTGAACAAAAACTCTGTACCAAACGACCCACGTTCTCCATTCGTGACTTCAGGTATCCGTATCGGTACACCTGCTGTAACGACTCGTGGTTTCGGTGAATCAGAAGTTCGTGAACTTGCTGGTTGGATCGCTGACATCCTTGATGCTAAAGGCGATGAAGCCGTAATCGCTGCGGTTAAAGAAAAAGTTGCTGCTGTTTGCGCTAAATTCCCTGTTTACGCAAAATAAGCCTAACTTGAGAAAAGCCCCCTCAAGGGGGCTTTTTTATTGGGTGATATTGTTTCTGACTCATCTTCTGCTGCTCACTTTTATGATCAGTTAAAAGAGACGATAAGATCAAAGCTTAATCAATCCTATATATAAAATACTCATCCTTTTATAAAACAAAGTTGAGAAATACAGATCCTATAAATCTGATTTCGAAAAGAGTATTGAGTTTTTCTAAAACTGGTTACATTCTTTGAAAAACAGCTTTATAAGTTGAGTTAAGACACAATTTTTTTAGCAGCTAAAAAAAGATTTTTTATATTTAACTTAATTTAATTCGATTAATCACTTAGAACCTAGATTCATTCGCTTTTTAAAAACTATTCAATCATTCATTAAACAAGGTAGTAAGAATGGCTAAACCAAAAATTATTTTATCTGAACAGGATGTGGAACGTCTCGAAACCATGCTTGAAAATCAGGACAAGCTCAGTGAGACCATGCTTCAACTGGAAGATGAACTGGCTCGTGCTGAAGTGATCAAGCCAGAGGACATGCCAAGCAATGTAGTGACCATGCATGCGCGTGCATTGTTGACGATTGCACCATCAACGGAGCCTGTAGAAATTACCCTAGTTTACCCGCATGAGTTTAAAGGTGAAAAAGGGCAGGTAAATGTCGTAGCACCGATTGGAACTGCGATCTTGGGTCTGGCAGAAGGACAAACTATTGAATGGCCACAACCTGATGGTCAGTTGATGAAAGTCACGATTGAAAAAGTGCTGTATCAGCCAGAGCGAGAAGGTGACTATCTATAATTTTTTAGTTAAATCGCCGATATAAAAAGGCCCCTATAATCGGGGCTTTTTAATATCCATGTTTTAATGCTTGGTGAGTTTATCCAGATAACCCATAATAAATGCAGAAATCACAAAAGTCAGATGCATGATGATGTACCACATGATTTTGTCATTCTCGACGTTACGAGCATCCATAAAAATACGTAGTAAATGAATCGAAGAAATAGCTACGATGGAAGCCGCAACTTTAAGTTTAAGAGAATTGGCATCCATAGTGCCGAGCCAGTTCAGGCGGGTTTTATTTTCATCGATTTTGAGTGGTAATGCTCCCTAAAAATAATTGAACTTAAAAGTAGAAAATCGAATAGCCTTGATCTAAGGAGATTTTCTATGAAAACATCTAAATATTCGGACAGCTTAATCATGAGTATTTTGAAGCAAGCTGAAGCAGGTATTCCAGTGCCTAATCTATGCCGAGAACATGGCATGAGTTCTGCCACTTTTTACAAATGGAAGTCCAAATATGGCGGCATGGATCTTTCCATGATGACTCGACTTAAAGAGCTAGAAACAGAAAATGCCCGCCTAAAGCGCATGTATGCGGATGAACGTCTTAAAGCAGACATTCTTCAGGATGCACTGTCAAAAAAGTTATAAGGCCAACGCAACGCAAGTCACTTGCTCAACAAGCCGTTGAGCAATATAAGATATCAGTGAATAAGGCCTGTCTCATATTCCAAGTCAGTCAAACCTGTTATCGCTATATAGCTCAATTGAAGGAGCAGAATATGGTTATTGCAGATTGGCTGATTAAGCTCACCAATGAGAATAAGACTTGGGGATTTAAGCTTTGCTTTGTGTACCTGCGTAATGTCCAAGGCTACCCTTGGAATCACAAGCGTATTTATCGCATTTATAAGGAGCTTGAGCTTAACCTTCGGATTAAACCCAACAAACGCATTAAACGGATAAAGCCTGAAACTCTTGCAGTACCAGAAGCGCAGAATGAATCATGGTCAATGGACTTTATGCACGATCAACTCAGTGATGGCCGCAGTTACCGTGTGCACAACGTCATTGATGACTATAACCGTGAGTCATTAGATATCTTGATTGACTTCTCCTTACCCGCTGAACGAGTACTTCGAGGGTTGGATCAACTCATCGAATGGCGAGGTAAACCAAAACGAATTCGAAGTGACAATGGACCAGAGTACATCAGTGATTTAATGGAGGCATGGTGTAAGCAGCATGAAATTGAGCATGTATTTACCCAGCCTGGCAATCCACAACAAAATGCGTATTATGTAGAACGCTTCAATCGGACAGTACATTATGAATGTTTAAATCAATATTTATTTCGAGAACTTGAAAATGTTCAAGACTATACAACAGCATGGCAACACTTTTATAATCATCAACGACCTCATATGTCAGTTGATGGTAAACCACCTAAATTTAAACAATGATAAGGGCTTCGGTTTTTCTACTCATTAACTCAATTAAAAATGGGGGTATTACCGAGTTGTGAAACGAAATTTTCATAACCTGAAAACATCATCATCACCATCACAATAAGTCCACCAACCATGGTCATATCAACCAAGGATAGAATCACCAGAATCAGGTCAGCTTCAGTATATTCGAAGATATGCGGCAGAACATGAATCACTTCCTGAAAGAATTTTAAGGCCAGTAATAATAAAGCGAATGATAAACCAAAATAGACAGGAGCTAAGATCCAGCGTGCGGCATACATCGTATTATGAAAAAAACGTTCCATTTTATTCTCAGGTTACCTACTTTATGGTTGATCTTGATCATAAATAATTCATGCTTAAAATTCGAGAATTATTTATGTTTTATAATGTGTTATAGATATTCTTAAGTTTAAAAAAAGCTTAATTAAGACGATAAAATAACTTGGCATTTATTGTGCTTATTCTTATTTAGTTGGTTATTAGCCTATTTAAGGCCGATGGAAAAGGTTCTAGAGAGAATCAGCAGGTTATAGTCAAAATAATTTGTACAAGAAATGGCTGTATGCCAAACTTAATTCCAACAATATCTTCAACTTATATAAAGAAAATTCTATGGCCTGAAGCATTCCTTTGCAAAATGCTACATGTTATGTTGAATGAAAAGACGTACTATAAAAATCGAATTCACTGAGTTTAAAGGGCCATGTCACAGATAGATGTTTTGATTCCAATCCAAGACATTGCAGTAGAGCAGAGCGAGATTCTAAGTATCAAGCGCAACGAACTTGTGCCTTTACTCCACGACCAATACAAGCTGAATCATTATGCTGACCCACTTATTCAGGCACAGTCCGTACTATTAAATGGGGTAGATCCGCATCTGACCCAACAACTGAGCCAGACGATTGAACAGCTGATTCAGATGCTGGCTCAATCAAAAAAATATCTCAAGAAGCGTAAATTTAATGCCTTACAGAAATGGCTGGGTATCGATTTAGATTATGGCTCAAGTCAGGTTGAATACTATAAAAAACTGGACTATTTATTGGATCAGGCAGATCACCTTAGCCGTAAGTTGCAAATTGAAATCCAGAAATCCCAATCGCGATTTCAGCAACTGATCGGTTTACGTGAGCAAATGGCCAAGCATATTGTGGCAGCAGAAGAATTTTTATCTGAATATCCGCAGTTTATCAGGAATCAGCATCCACTGGATAATTTTTCTGAGCGGCTGTCAAAAAAGGTGCATACCTTAAGAACCTTGCAAAGCAGTAATGACATCGCCATTACCCAGATGCAATTGTCCCAGCAACTGTCTTATAGCCTGCTGGATCGATTTAAAGAAGCACAACAGGTGCTGATCCCGGCCTGGCAATATCATGTCAAACAAAGCCAGACGAAACACTCGACAAGTGATCTGGAAAAACTCGATAATAGCCGGGACAATCTGATTAAAACGTTAAAAAAGTCACTCGAGAAACCCTCGAATACATAACAATATAAGGTGAAGCATGACCAAATCTGATGTAGTAAATTTACCTGTCGAAAGCTCAACTGAACTGACTGAACAGAAGTTCCAGCAAATGGATCTGAAAGAGCTGGGCTTGCAGCCTGACGATTTTCAGGAGGTTTTGGCAGCACGTAAAGAACTGCAGAATATGAGTCATAATAGTGTGGCCGAATATGGCAAAAATATAGCCACCAAAACTTCAAGCTATACCGATGAATTGCTGAATCTGGTACAGAACAAAGATCTGGATGCAACCGGTCAAAAGCTGAATCAGGTGGTGCAGGTGGCACAGCAACTGAATACCAGCAGTATCTTGAACAAGAAAAAAAGTTCGGGATTTCTTGGCAATATCATCAGCAAATTTAAGGGTGTGAAAGATAATTTTGACTCCCATTTCAATACCACCAAAGAACAGATTGATGTGCTGGTCAAGGAAATTGAAACTTCACAATCCGGATTAAAAGCACGCGTTGATACGTTAGATAAAATGTTCGATGGGGTGCAGGAAGAATATAAGCAGCTGGGTATTCATATTGCAGCTGGACGTTTACGTGAACAGGAATTGCAGCAGGAAATTGCTGCGCTCACAGCCTTGCCACAAGATCAGAGTACCACGCAAAAAATCTATGACCTAAATCATCTGGCCAATAATCTGGAAAAACGCATCAGTGATTTACAGGTATTGCAGCAATCTGCGATGCAGACTTTGCCAATGATCCGCATTATCCAGTCCAATAACCTGATGCTGGTGGATAAATTCTATGCCATTAAAAATATCACATTGCCAGCATGGAAAAACCAGATCAGTTTGGCCATTTCCCTGAATGAACAGAAGAACAGTGTACAGCTGGCCAATACTATTGATGATGCGACCAATGAGCTTTTACGCCGTAATGCAGATTTATTGCATCAGAACTCGGTCGATACGGCAAAAGCCAACCAGCGTTCTGTTATTGATATTGAAACGCTTGAACATGTGCAAAATACCCTCATTAAAACTGTTAATGATGTGATTCAGATCCAGAAAGAAGGTGTACAGAAACACACTGAAGCGACGGTACGTTTAAGAGCCTTGCAAGATAATCTGAATCATTTGGTGATTGAATCAAGTACCAGTGGATCTAAACCCAACTAAATCCAGTAGGGCCAAGATCTAAAAAAAGGAGTAGAGATTGCCGCCCTTAGATGAATATGCTGTAAATCCTCAGGAAATCAAGCAAGGGGTCGTCGCACTCAAAAAGCGTCAACGTAATTTGATGCTTTTGGGACTGACTACCTCTACGGTCTGTATCGCATCCGTGATAGGCCTATTCTTTCAGCAGGAACTGGTTTATGGCTTTTTTGGCCTGAGTACTCAGCTTCAACAGCTGCATTTACCAGTTAGTGTCGATGCTAATTTGGCCAGTATTGGGGATAGTCCGGATTATTTCTTTGCTCTATTAAGCTGGTTTGGCTGGCTGATTCTGAAAATCTTTGCTTCTTTTATTGGTGCATTTTTTCTGGTTGGATTGCTGAAGAAGTTTGGTTTCTTCTATGTGCGCTTTCAGTCTTTCATATTGAAGTTTGTAGGCTGGCTGATTTCTTTTATCGTGATCTGGTCAGGACTGACTTATTGGCAATATGACCTGAGAAATGACCGTGAAGATGTTTATCAGCAAGTGGTCTATTACGATAGTAATATCAATGATAGCGAAGTGGCACGTTACCTGGTTGATTCCGATATTGCTTCACCGGTGAAATCTTATTTACTCGCCCAAACAGCACTCTTGCATAAACCCGTTGATTTGTCTGCAGCCCGACCTTATGTCGCACAAGTGGTCGAGGCAGAGCGGCAGGATAACAAGTTTGAACAATACGGATTTAAACCGGAACAGATCTGGACCATGCAGCAACAGGTCTATGGTAAAAGCCTGACGCCTTTAGCACAAAGTGTAGATCGTCAAGCCCAGCAAGCCGAACAAGTCAGCAAGATTACCAATGTCATCATTATTGGCATTGCCATCTTATTTACCTTGCTTAGCTTAATCATATTTGTATTAGCCAATTCAATTAAGGGGCGTTCGCTACGTATTGAACAGCGAATCTTCTAAACTTAAAAATGCTCCTATAAAAGGAGCATTTTTATTTTCCAATCTATATTCGGTTTCTTTAAGCCAGAGCAAGAAGCTTAAGGATAATAAAAAATAAAATTAGGTTAGAAATTATGATCTATAAAAACAATCATTAAGATAAAAACAAACTGTTTTACCTATTTTTGTTATTCACTTAATATAGCTTCATCGAATAAATATTTACTCCCTTGGAGACGTTAGCAATGTTAGATCAAAATACTTCAGCTCAATTAAAAACACTACTTGAACGTTTGGAAGGCCCGATTGAATTAGTGGCAACTCTGGATGGCTCTGAAAAATCAGCCAAAATCAAAGAACTGGTTGAGGAAATCGCTCAGCTTTCTGATCTAGTCACTGCCCGTTTTGACGGTACCAACAAACGTGCACCAAGCTTTGGTGTGGCAAAAGCCGGTGAACAGCCTCGTGTGTTCTTCGCAGGCTTGCCGATGGGCCATGAGTTTACGTCGCTGATTCTGGCATTGTTGCAAACTTCAGGTTATGCACCAAAAGTCTCTGCCGAAGTTCTTGAATCCATCAAAGGTTTGGGCATCAAATCTGACTTTGACGTATTTGTATCACTCAGCTGTCATAACTGCCCTGATGTTGTTCAGGCATTGAACCTGATTGCTATCTATAACCCGGGTACGACTGCAACCATGATTGATGGGGCTTTCTTCCAGGATGAAGTGGAAGAACGCAAAATCATGGCCGTACCGATGGTCTTCCAGGACAATGAACATAT
>NZ_DCRI01000080.1:0-8263 GCF_002324975.1 Acinetobacter sp. UBA1496
TCAATGCGTAAGTCCTATATTTATCAAAAATTAAAAAAAAGGAGAAAAATTAAGCTGGGAATCTATTGTTCTAAATACGCAATGAAGTGTTTTATTTAAACCCATTATTTCATTATTTAAAATTTATTAAGCTATGTCTATTCCCGAACAATGAACGGACCAAATTAAGCAATGAAAATTTTACAGATCGATTCCAGTATTTTAGGCGATGCCTCTATTTCCCGTCAGTTGACTCAAGCTATTGTGGGACAGCTTCAACAGAAACATGGTGAAGCAGTTGAGCTCGAATATCTGGACTTGGCTGCACAGCCGATTCCACATTTAACTGCTGAAATTTTGATGGGTCAGAATCTTGAGCAGGCGGCTTTAGGTGAACAGATTTTACAGCAGTACTTACAGGCGGATATCGTGGTAGTTGGGGCCGCTATGTATAACTTCGGCCTACCTTCTACCTTAAAAGCCTGGATTGACCGCATTAGTGTGGCGGGACGTACCTTTAAATATACAGAAAATGGCCCAGTGGGTCTGGCAGGTGAAAAGAAAGTCTATATTGCCAGTAGCCGCGGTGGTGTTTATGGCGAACAAAGCCCAGTCGATTTCCAGGAAGCTTTCCTGAAAACTGTATTTAACTTTACTGGCGTAACTGATGTGCAAGTAATTCGTGCTGAAGGCGTCAATATGGGTGATGTAGCGAAACAGCAGGCAATTGAAACTGCGATGGCGCAGGTCAGCCAGATCTAAAAAGTGATAGATAATCAATGAACAGAAAAGGTCAGCAATCGCTGACCTTTTTTATGGCTTCTTTTAAATTTCTAGTCTTGATCTAGACGATGAGCAAATTCTGAAAGATCCGCCAGCGCTTGTCGGGCCTCTTCAAACCAGGCACTAAACATCTGAAAATTATGCCACATGCCGGTATATATCTTGAATTCAACCTCGACACCAGCCTGTTCCGCTTTTTCCTTGAAGCGTGTGGCATCATCCAGCAGGATTTCTTTAGATCCCACCTGTATATGCATCGGTGGCAAACCACTGAGATCGGCAAAAAATGGGGAAATTTCCGGATCGCCACGATCCATTGCACTCGGTACATAATACTGAATCCCGGTTTTCAGGGTTTCAATCGACAGCAGGGCATCATGTTTCTGATTATAGCGTAGTGATTCACTAGTCAGGGTCAGATCAAGGAAAGGGGAAAGTAGAATCAGTCCACTCACCTGTGGTAGGTCTTCCTGCTGTAACTTGAGTGCCAATGCCAACGCTAGATTAGCACCACACGAATCTCCGGACAGAATAATATCCTTAGCCTGAATGCCCTGATCTAATAACAGATTATAGACATCAAATAGGGCCTCCAAAGGTTCAGGATAAGCAGATTCAGGAGCCAGAGGATAATCAATATGCAGCACCTGCATCTGGGTGCGAGCGGCAATCTGGGTCATAAAGGCACGATGGGTATTTAAGGAACCGAGATAAAAAGCACCACCATGAATATGGAAAATCAGCTGGCTGGATTCCTGCTGTGGTTTGATTTCCTCGGCATGTACACCTGCCAGCCGGAGCGAACGGATTTGTACGGACTTATCTTGCGGAAAAATCTTGCACATCTGCTCCAGTGCGACCCGTAAGGAGCTTGGAGGAAGATTGAACCGACTAGGCGCACGGATGGTCGCTTTTAAAAGACTTTCTGTAATTAATTGTTTCGTCACGGGGCTCATCTTCATCTTCTTTCCATCTTTTTCTGCTTTTATTGATTATGTGGATTATTTACCAACAATATTTACAAGGTTACACTAAATAGTCACAGGTAAAAATTGCAAAATTGTTGTGACTTTTTAATACTACATCGGTCTATCTCAGACTAGGGAAATGAAGAAAAATGAAAAAAATTACGCTAATGTTAGGACTACTCGGCTTATCTGCGCTGGCTAATGCTGCAGATCCTTTAAATGGTACTGTTTGGAAAACGATTGACGACGAAACCAAACAACCAAAGGCTATAGTAAAATTTACTGAGCAAAAAAATGGGACATTGTCTGCAAGCATCCAGTCGGTATTAACACCAGGTGAAGAAAATGCTTGTACAAAATGCGAAGGTCCATATCACAATAAATCGCTGAAAGGTTTAACGATTGTGAAAGGCCTGAAAAATACAGGTGGAACCAGCTATGACAGTGGTTCGATCCTAGATCCAAAATCTGGTAAAACTTATAAGCTGAAAGGTAACCTGACAGATGGTGGTAAGAAGCTTGAGCTGCGCGGTTATATCGGCGTGTCTGCTTTAGGTCGTAACCAGACATGGATTCGTGCCAAATAATGGATCATGACCGTTCTCTAAAAACTACCATAAAAAAAGCCTGACCTCTATCAGGCTTTTTTTATTCTTCCAGTTCATCTGGAATGATTAGTCTTTTAGCTTTTGATAAGCGGCTTCATCAAAACCAGCGATAAAACCAGTTGCAGTCTGTAATACCGGACGTTTGATTAAGCTGGTATGAGTAGTTAAGGCGGTAATCAGATTATCTTCACTGGCAAGCGCATTTTCCTGTTCTTCTGCAGTGAGTTTACGCCAGGTAGTGCCTTTCTTGTTCAGTACCACATCTTGGCCTAAAGCATCCAACCAGGTTTTAACCGTATCCGCGTCGATCCCCTGTTTTTTATAATCATGAAATTCGTAAGCCAGTCCCAATTCATTAAGTAAATCAAAAGCTTTTTTCATTGAATTGCAGTTTTTAATGCCATAAATCTTGAGCATGCTCGCTGTATCCCAAACAGTTTATTTATTGATGGCTTAGCTTAGCTGAATTTATGCCGATCGCCTATGTGCTTCCAAGAAGCTTGTTTTTAAGCAATATTTAAAAGACATGTCATTCGATTGACATCGTTTAAGAGCAGAATGGGTATTAAAAAGTAAATGGTAAAGTTTAAGAATAAGAAAAAAATGAAGGTACTGAAATGAGAAAACCCGCATCTAATCATCCTGATTATGCGGGTCTCAATACAACGTCCGTTGTCACATCCATGAAAAACAAGCTAAATCTGATAGTTTGTTTTATTTTCTTCCTACGGCGTCCTGTCCTTATAGTGTCATCCTGACATATCCCTGTGCCGTGTGAGTATCATGCGCTATTAGGGTCTGAAGATAAACCTGAAAATACGTCATGTAGTGTAGGTAATAAACCTTAATTGAGTGAACGATTGTTCACTCAATCTTTCGGTCAGTTTTAGATTTTATAGTCAATAATCACGGGTGCATGGTCACTAAACCATTCATCTTTATAGACCCAGGCATTTACAGTACGGTCTTTCCAGTCCGGTGAGCAAGCCTGATAGTCAATCCGCCAGCCCACGTTCTTGGCGCGGGCTTGTCCACGATTTGACCACCAGGAATACAGTTCGGCTTCTTTACGAACTTCGCGGAATGTATCGACATAACCCAACTCATCATAAATATGATCTAACCAGGCACGTTCATGTGGCAAGCAGCCTGATGCTTTCTGGTTACCGGACCAGTTTTTAATATCGATGCGTTTATGCACGATGTTGTAATCACCACAGACAATTATGGATTTGTCTTCATCGCGCCATTGTTTCAGGATCTTTTTATACTCTTCCAGAAAGTGATCTTTACGTGCCTGCGCTTCATCGCCCGAAGAACCTGAAGGTAAATACAGCGAACAAATATGTGCTGTTTTTTCCAGACCCAAATCAAATTCTGCCGAGATAAAACGGCCTTGAGAATCGGCCAATTCAAAACCCAGACCATCGGTAATCGAAACGAAAGGCAGACGGCTATAAATCGCTGTACCGGCATAACCTGGACGCTCGGCAGGGAACAGGTGGCTATACCAGCCTTCAGGCTTAAATTTGTCAGTCCACTGCGCATGGGTAATCCGGCTTTCCTGCATGCAGATCACATCGGCATCAGACTGTTCGATCCACTCCAGCAAGCCCTTGCTGACAGAAGAACGTAAACCGTTGACATTAATTGAAACGACACGAAGAATTTTTTGATCACCTGGATAGCTACTCTTTGGTATCATGCGCAAGTCTTACCCTTAATTAATGGATTTAGGAGCACCTCATGCCAACGCCAGCTCAGTTTAACCCGCAAGCTTTTATCGAACTCGCATTATCACGTGGTGTGCTTAAATTTGGTGAGTTTACTTTAAAATCAGGACGTGTGAGTCCTTATTTTTTTAATGCTGGTTTGCTCAATGACGGTGAAGCCTTGTCACTACTGGCTTCTGGCTATGCTGCAAAATTAACTGAATGTGACAATGTTGAAGTGATTTTTGGACCAGCATACAAAGGCATTCCTTTTGTAGCGGCTACAGCAGTGGCATTGTCTCAAAATCATGGCGTAAGCGTGCCATGGGGCTTTAACCGCAAAGAAGCCAAAGATCACGGTGAAGGTGGTGTGCTGGTAGGTGCTTCAGTGGAAGGGAAAAAAGTCTGGATCATTGATGATGTCATCACCGCGGGTACTGCGATTCGTGAAGTGGTCACCATCCTGAAAAATGCCGGTGCGCAAATTGCCGGTGTACTGGTTGCTCTTGATCGTCAGGAAAAAGGCCAAGGTGAATTATCTGCTATTCAGGAAGTGCAAAAAGAGCTGGAAATTCCAGTACATGCACTAATTACCATGAAAGATTTAATGAATTACCTAGATGCAAAAGGCGATAGCGAAGCATTGGCGAAAATGGAAGCTTATCGTGTGAAATACGGAATCTAAAATCTGATTCACCAGATAAAAAGTAAAGCCTTAGTAATCTAAGGCTTTACTTTTTATGGGAAGAAAAATTCTGTTCAGGCGACTGTATTTAAAAGAAATATAAATAATAAGATAGAAATTTTGATCTAGATAAACTTTAAATTTGATAAGTTATATTATCTTCTTCAAAATTAAATTTTATATAAATATTCTTCTCAATATATAAATCTTGATCAAAATTATTTTATCTAAAAAGAACAATATTTTTAAAAGAAACTCATTAAAGCATGAATTAAACCTCATAAAGTCTCTTTACAAATAAAATGAATAAGATAGTTATGGTCATTGTTTACAAATTGTAATCCGCCTATATTAAAATAAACATTAAGTAATTAATTATAAGAATTTCATAATTTTAATTGATTTAAAATAAGAGTACTAGGAATGGATTACTGGAACAGTGTTTTATTTATATCGATTATAACGGTGGTAGGTTTGGCCATTATTGTCATGCTGGTGGGCTACAAGATGTGGAAAAACCTGGTGGTGACTTTACTGATCTCTACAACAATCGGCTTTCTGATCATATGTACTATTAACTTTATCTTTGGTGAAAATCTGAATTTGCCCTGGATTCCTGATCAGAGCTGGCATCATAAAATTACCTTGGAAATTGCCCTAATGAGCTTACTGATTGGCGGAGTCAGTACCTTTATTATTATGCTGGGAACCATGATTTCAAAAAATAATCGTTAAATCATAAAATTAAGTGCATTTATCAAAAAATATAATACCTTTATAAGCAAGGTATTATTATTTTTATTCAGGTTTTTTAATCAATTTTATAAAGAAGACAAAATACTTAGGGTGAGTATATATACTATGTTGATTTAGAAGATATTAATCCTCATGTATTTCACATTTTTTGCAGTCCAATAAGACGCCTAGTTTTTCTTTGCGGCCTTGTTCAGTCATGACCCAGGGACGGTTTTGCCAAGGGGGATTATGCCGCACATGCTGACCATGGCCACAGGCCAGTTCAGCGACCCAATGATTTTCTTCATCCAGATGAAAGCCGACAATTGCCTGCTGCATGATAAGTGCTCTTGTTGATTAAAGTATTTAAGCATTTATACAAAATTAGTCATGCAAAATCACCATAAACAAAAGAAACTGCACAGGCTATACTCCTTGCTAATGTATTTTTAAGAAAGAGCACAGAGACATGCGCGTACTTGTTGTGATGGATCCCATCGAAAATGTAAACCTGAAAAAAGATTCAACCATGGCCATGTTATGGGCAGCTGCACGCCGTGGACATGAACTCGGTTATGCATTACAGCAAGATTTATATATCGGCCAAGGTAAGGCCTTTGGTCTGATCTCGCCTTTGCAGGTATTTGAAGACTATAACCATTACTACGAACTGGGTGAAAAGAAAAAAGAGTCGATTGCGGCTTATGACGTGGTGCTGATGCGTAAAGATCCGCCATTCGATATGAACTTTGTTTATACCACTTATATTCTGGAACAGGCAGAACGTGAAGGGGCATGGATTATCAACAAACCGCAAAGCCTGCGCGACTGCAATGAAAAGCTGTTTGCTACTCAGTTCCCGCATCTGCAAGTTCCGACTTTGGTAACGTCGCAACAAAGCCTGATCCGTGAATTTTTAAAAGAGCATGTCGATGTCATTGTAAAACCACTGGATGGTATGGGCGGCACCGGAATTTTCCGTCTCTATCAGGATGGTATCAATATTGGCTCAACCATTGAAATTCTGACCAACAATGGTAACCAGCCGATTATGGCACAACGTTATATTCCTGAAATTGTAGAAGGGGATAAGCGCATCCTGATGATCAATGGCGAACCTGTGCCGTATTGTCTGGCCCGTATTCCGCAAAATGGTGAAGTGCGTGGCAATCTGGCAGCAGGTGGTTTAGGCCAAGCGCGTCCATTAACTGAGAATGATAGAGCTATTGCAGCGCAAGTGGGTCCTTATCTCAGAGAAAAAGGTCTGGTATTTGTCGGTCTGGATGTGATTGGCAATTATGTCACTGAAATTAATGTCACCAGTCCAACCTGTATCCGTGAAATTGATACCCAGTTTGGTACCTCCATTGCAGATGATCTGTTTGATGTACTGGAAGCCGGTCTGGGTCAAGCCTAAGCTTTCAATAATAAAAAAGAGTCTCATCTAAGGCTCTTTTTTATTGGGCATAACGCTTGAATAAAAGCAAGGTCGTTAAGATTCCTAATATAGAAAGGCTGGAACGGCCGCGATATAAGCCCAATTCTGTGTGGTCGAAACCAGTGCTGCGCTCAAAGGCGGCACAGAAAATTGAGCACAGGCTGAAAGCTGTAAAACCAGACCGACACTGGCTGCTGCGGCATTGGCACGCGGGGCATGCTGCAAAGTAATGGCAAAAACGGTGGTCGGGATGATTCCACCAATCAGTGAAAACAGTACAGCACTTATAAACTGTAATTCGAACATGAGCCATGAGCTAACTGCAAACGCCAGAAAACTGCTACATAGCATGGCTATAAATCCGGTGCTGAATAGCGTCTTGGGTTTCCAGCCACGTTGTAACAACATACCTGCACCAAAAGTTCCGCCCAGATTAGCAAGTACCACGATTGAAACCAGAACGCCTGCAACTTTTAAATCAATACCGTGTTCAACATACATGCTGGGCAGGAACCCGGTCACGGTAATCCACTGACTGGTATAACAGGCAAAAATAATAGCTAAACACAGAATGGGGGGATGGGTGAGGGTAACTTTGACAATCTGCCAGAATGAAGTATTTGACGGTACTGGTTGAGTCGTCGTGTTGGACACAAATGCCGCTGAATCTATTTGTAGGTATCGTTTAATGATGCCTGCAATGACCAAGCATAGACTGCCAAGAATGGCCCAAATATTTTGCCAGTTCAGGTATTCGAGTAAAACAGGAATACTAAAAACAGCCAGACTGACACCCACGCCCATATAGGAACTCCAGAGTCCCATTTTAAAATTCAGTGTTTCAGGCCGGCTGATCCGTTTTAAAATTGCAGGCGCACACAAGGAAATAGTTAAAAATCCAATCCCTTCAGTAAAGCGGAAGAAATATAAGGCTGTGGCATGCTGAATCCAGAGGCCAGCGATACTGCTCAGTCCTAAAATGATTAATGCCAAAATCAGGCAGCGCTTTAAACCTACTTTTTCCGAGAAAGCACCAATACAAAGGGCAAATAGTATCCCGGCCCCTTGTACTAAAGACAGGGAAAACCCGGCTTGCATAAAACTTAAGCCTAAATCCTGTTGCAGAATGGGAATAACAGCAGACAGTTTACCGACATGCATGGCCGCCAGATAACCGGCTAAAATAATCCATAGATCACGTATTGATATTTTTGACATCTATAATGCTTGAATCCAGTTAAGGAATAGGCGGATCAATTTGAAAAAATTTATATGGATATAGGGATAACATAAAATTTTATTCAGATTTATATGATTTAGGCATAAGTTAATAGGATAGGACTTACGCACTATTA
>NZ_DCRI01000004.1:0-21732 GCF_002324975.1 Acinetobacter sp. UBA1496
ATCTATTTCAGGACAAGACAGGATCAAAATTCTATGGATAGAATGATGCAGCCAATTAAAGATTATCTGTTTGCTGATCAGCATAATTATCAGGGCAATGTAGATGCGCGTTTTCGCGACCTTGCTCGTCAGTTTAGCCGCCTACAGGATGCACGTACTGAACAGGGTGGTGCAGCACTTGTCGTATATTTTCAGCGACAAAAAGTTGTCGATATTTATACCGGAAAGAAGTCTGCCACAGAAAACTGGCAGCCCGATACCATGTCACTATGCTATTCCACTGGCAAAGGTGTACTAGCAACCCTAGCGCATATTCTGGTCAGTAAAGGTTATCTGGACTATGACAGATCAGTTGCAGAATACTGGCCTGAATTTGCCCAGAAAGGTAAACGGTCGATTACTTTGGCACATATGCTGAGCCATCAAAGTGGCTTGTTTGATATCCGTAATATCATTGATGATGCCACTGAAATGGCTGACTGGTCACACATGCTGGAGCGGATCGCGGCAGCTGAACCACGTTTTCAGACCACGACAGATGCCGCTTATCAACCTTTGACTTTTGGATGGCAAGTGGGTGGAGTATTGGAAAAGGCAACCGGTAAATCATTAAACCAATTAATGCAGGAATATCTGGTTCAGCCTCTGCAATTAAATGGTGCCTATTTTAGTGTGCCGCTGGATGAACTGCCTCGAGTTGCACGACCGATCTTTAAAGCAAAGTCTGCATCTCAATCTTCTAAAGGCAAAAAAGTAGCCGCACGCAAACCCGGTTTAATAGAGCGCGCCCTGATCTGGAGTGGTCAGAGTCCACAAGATTTTCAAGATGGCATGATTCCTAAAGGCATGAAGAATTTTAACTTCTTTAGTGATGAAGGTTTACAGGCAATTATTCCTTCGGCTAATGGCGTCTTTACTGCAGAGAGTCTGGCAAAAATCTATGTGATGTTGGCCAATCACGGTGCCTGGCAAGGCCAGCAGTTGATTTCACCTCCAGTATTGCAGCGACTAAACCAGGTGCAATATACCCATCGTGATCGGGTGATGCCTGTACCCATGCACTGGCGTCTGGGTTATCACCGTATTTTGACCTTGGGTAAAGCCTCTACAGGTTTCGGTCATATGGGCTTTAACGGTTCTGGTGCCTGGTGCGATCCGGAACGCAGTTTAAGTTTTGCCTATACCCATAACTTCCCCACAGGTTCATTAACTGGAGATTACCGTCTTTGGGGGCTGACGCAGGAAACTTTGCGCTGTGCTGATGCGGTATTGACAGGAAGAAAAGGCTGGCGCTAACTGAATATCCTTGATTTGGGAGTTTAGTCAGTCATTTAAAATATGCTATTTTGTGGCAAATTCCAGCGCTGCGAAATGAAATCATGAAAAAAGTAATACTGATTCCCTTAGTGGCAACCGGTGCTTTATTCGGTTGTCAGGATCAATCCCAGTCAGCTAAAAATACTATTGTTGAAGCCAAGGCGCAGATTCCAGCATGGGCGGGAGAGTATCAGGGTACAACTCCTTGTATGGGCTGCTTGTCGCGTTGTGATGATTGCCCAGGTATGGCTGTCATGCTAACTCTGTATGAAGATCAGACTTATACTTTGCAGCGTGAAAGCCTGAGTGGTCATAATGGGGTGGAAACCTTTAGTGGTCCAATTCGTTTTCAGGATGATTCTTATCAGAAAATTGAGCTGGTGAATGTAGCAACTCGTAATTTACTGTATGTTGATCTGGAAGAGCATGTGCTGGAAATCCGTGAAGACAAAAGCGGTAAACGTTACCAGATGCAGAGTGATTTTATTTTAGGGCGATTCGCTTAAGCAGATTCAACTCAATTCTTTACCTTCGATCAGAAATTTTTATTTTTAAGATTGTATTCATCTACTCAAATAGATGGAAGATCAATAGATATTTTATCTTTCAAATATACAAAAACTATTCTGATATTTCACTCAGGCATAAAAATGGAGCAAACAGCTTCGAGATAGTTGATTTAAATCAGTTTGATAGGCCTATCTCTCCAGATCATAACTGATTAATTCATTCACTATTTTATAAAAAAACAGTATGCTTAGACCTGTAAAAAGGAGCATACATGTATCAAGTACTTGCGCGAAAATACCGTCCCCGCAATTTCAACGAATTGGTCGGTCAAAACCATGTTTCACGTGCTTTAACTAGTGCACTGGAGCGTGGCCGTTTGCACCATGCCTATTTGTTTACGGGAACGCGTGGTGTTGGTAAAACCACGATTGCACGTATTTTGGCGAAGTGCTTGAACTGTGAAACCGGTATTACATCAACTCCTTGTGAGGTATGTCCGACCTGTACCGCCGTCAATGAAGGCCGTTTTATTGACCTGATCGAGATCGATGCGGCATCACGTACCAAAGTCGAAGATACCCGTGAGCTGCTGGACAATGTCCCTTATGCGCCAACTCAGGGTCGTTTCAAGGTTTATCTGATCGATGAAGTACATATGCTGTCCACGCATTCTTTCAATGCTCTATTAAAGACACTGGAAGAACCACCGGAGCATGTCAAATTCCTGTTCGCTACCACAGATCCACAAAAGCTGCCGATTACCGTTATTTCTCGCTGCCTGCAATTTACTTTGCGTCCATTGGCTGTTGATGAAATTACCGAACATCTGGGCAATATCCTGACGAAAGAAAGCATTCAGGCTGATCAGGATGCGATCTGGCAGATTGCTGAATCTGCTCAGGGCTCGCTTCGTGATGCCTTATCCTTAACCGATCAGGCGATTGCCTATGGTCAGGGGGCGATCCAGCATCAGGATGTCAAAGACATGCTGGGCTTGATCGACCGAACAATTATTTATGATCTGATTCTGGCGATTCATCAAAACCAGAAAGCACGTGTCAGCGAATTGTTATTGCAGTTCCGTCAGCAGGCGCTGGATGTATCACTGGTTTTAGATCAGCTGATTTCTACCTTGCATGAACTGGCTTTATTACAATATCTGCCAGATTTAAGCCTGAAATACAGTGCCGAGATCAATCAAAAGATCATGCAGTTATCGGCTTTAATTTCAGCACAAGATTTGCAGCTGTATTATCAGATTGCCTGTAAAGGCCGGGCTGACCTACAGCTTGCGGTTACGCAGGAGCAAGGCTTTGAGATGACGGTGCTGCGTTTGCTAGCCTTCCGTCCGCTACAGCCCAATGAAATTCCAACTAATACAGCTCAGATACAACAAGCTGTACCTGCTGCTTCAGCTTCACAACAAAATCAGATAACGCAGCAGGAAAGTGCTCCGGTTGCTCAAGCTGTAGAAGATTTTTCCTTAGATGATGACTATGAAGACGATCAGGATGATAATCCAGTCACTGCACAGTCTGAACTATCTTCGGATGACTTTCTGGATGAAGACGAGCCAGAAACCAATTCTGAGCCTCAAGTTATACAAGCTGAATCAACTAGAGTAGAACAATCTGAGTCTGAACAAATTGTATTTGATCCAAACCTGGAAGATGGTCTGTTTGGTTTTGACGATGTTCCTGCAGAACCTGTTCCATCCAGCCCTGAAGCCAGCAGTGATGATTTCCTCTTAGAAGAATTCATTCCTGAAAATGATACTGCTGCACTAGTAGAACAAGAACCGGAGTTTAATCTGGATGCCTCGACTCCTGGATCAGAACAAGTGATTCATAAAGCAGATGAAAGCCGGCCAGAAATTTCTACTCAGACAGAGGCTGCATCAACTCAAATCGCAAATACAAATATTTCTACAGACCGTAATCTGATGCCTCAGGATATTCTGCAAATTCCGGTACAGAATATGCAAGGTGAATGGACGGTAGAAAAATGGGAATTCTGGTTTCGTAACAGCCAGTTATCTCCAGCAGTTCAGGAACTGGCTCAGTATGGCATCATGACCGGCCAGATTAATGCAGCATCGGTATTTCATATTCCAGAGCGTTATCAGCCGCTTTTGTCGCAGCTACAACATCATCTGGAAGCAGCTTTGCGGGAACAATGGCCGCAGACCATTTTCCAGGTGAAGTTTGAAGATGTAGAGCAGTTAACGCCATATACCATGCAGCAAGAACGTAAAGTACGTGCTTTTAAACGTGCAGAAGAGCTGTTGCAGGCTGAACCGGCTGTACGTGACTTGCTAGAACAGTTTGATGGTGAATTGCACAATATTCAGCTGAAATAAAATAATCTTATACTGAGACAAAACGCGCTAAAGCATCCCGCATTTCAGCTGGAATCGGGGTGCTTTTTCGTGTGTAGCGATCGACAAACACATGCACGAAACTGCCTTGAGCTGCTGCCGTATCAGAGTTCATTTTGAAGATTGCCAGATCATAGCTGAGAGAACTATTACCCATTTTTTCTATGGCGACACCTACCTCTATAATTTCCGGATAAGACAGCTCCTGATTGAACTGGCATTGCGAGCTGACCACCAGTCCAATTATTGGAGAATATTTGGGATCAAATGCGGCTTCCTGAATCAAGAGGGCATTCGCGACCGTATCAAAATAGCTGTAATAAGTGACATTATTGACATGGCCATACAGATCATTGTCTGCCCAACGAGTCTGTATCGGCAGAAAAAATGAATAATGTTCACGTTGTTTAAGAGCTGCTTTCATATTTTAAAATAACTTGTAGTGACTAGGTCTGCTGAGTTAAAAAATAAACCTAAATTTAATAAATCGACTGATAGATGTTGTAAGCATCTTCCAGAGTAAGTTCACGTGGATTGTTCTGTAACAGGCGGCCCTGTTTCATGGCATCTTCGGCCATGATCATCAGCATATGTTCAGGAATTCCTAACTGTTTGAGTTTCAGGGTTAAGCCACTTTTCACCAGATGGTTATTAAAATGATCAATAAACAGGTCAGTCAGGCCATCATGGCAGCCTTTGCTTTGCGGATCTAACCAGCACATCAGTTCGGCATAGAGGGCTTTGGCATCCGGTGTATTAAATTTCATCACTTCAGTTAATACCAGTGCATTACTATGTCCATGCGAAATATGGAAATGTCCACCTAGCGGATAAGCCAACGCATGTACAGCACCCACTGGTGCATTGGCAAAGGCTTGACCTGCCAACATCGAGCCAACCAGCATGTTTTGACGTGCTTCCAGATCCTGACCATCGTCCAGCACACGTTGAAGATTGGCATTTAACAGTTTCAAAGCATGCTTGGCCAGCATATCGGAATAAGGATTTTTTTTGATTTTAGAAGTATAAGCTTCAATAGCATGAACCATGGCATCAATGCCGGTCGCAGCAGTAATTAAAGGTGGCAGATTTTGGGTAAATGTTGCATCCAGAATGGCAGTATCCGCAAACAGGATCGGTGCCACAATGCCGGTTTTTGTGGTTTCACCGGTAGTGACAATTGAAATTGGGGTGACTTCAGATCCTGTACCTGCAGTGGTAGGAACTAAAATCAAGGGCAAACGAGGGCCAGTGGCCTGATTTACGCCATACAAATCGGATAAAGATTGGTGCTGTGCTGGATGACTCAAGATTGCAATCAGCTTGGCGACATCCATAGAGCTGCCACCACCAAAGCCAATTACGATATCGACATTTTCCTGTTTGGCAAAATCTGCGGCTTCAAGCACTACATGCTCAGGTGGATCGACCTGTACATCGGAATAAATTGCATAATCTAGTCCCGCATCTTCAATAATTTCCAGAATAGGCAGGTGTAATTGATGCTGTAGCATACCTGGGTCAGTGACCAGTAAAACACGCTGATAACGGCCCTGTTTGAGAATAGAGGATAATTCCTGAATCGTACCGAGGCCGGCGATGATGTTGGGAACGGTTTGAAACTGAAATCGATTCATGTCTTTATCCTTTAATTTTTATCGCAAATACAAAATTATTATGGGGCGGTGATATAGGATTCATCAGTTAAATAACTTAACATAAGTATCTTGAAAATGATTAACTCTGAGGTTGTTTATGTCATCCAGAACGCCATATAAGGTGTTATGTGTTTGTTTGGGAAATATTTGTCGTTCTCCCACGGCAGAAGTGGTACTCAGACATTATTGTGATGAACAGAAACTCGATATTGTGGTCGACTCAGCAGGAACCAGTAATTACCATCCGGGGAAAGCACCTGATTTGCGTAGCCAGCAGCATGCCTTAAAGCGAGGTTATGATCTTTCCGGTCTGCGTGCACGTCAACTTAAAACCCATGATTTTATTGACTATGATCTGATTCTGGCGATGGATCTGGAAAATCTGGCGGATATTCACGCGCTTCAGCATCAGGCAGAGGCAGAATTCGGACACCTGCGTGCCCAGGTTGCTTTAATGAGTGAACATGATCAGCACTATCCAAAACAGGCTTTGCCAGACCCATATTATGGCGGGGCAGATGGTTTTGAGCGTGTCCTGAACCAATGTGAGTCCAGCAGTCGGGCTTGGGTAGAAATTTTTAAACAACATCAAACAGAAAAGGTTTAAGTCATGCAGATTCAGACTCAGGTTCAACTTAAACCTTTTAACACGCTAAATCTTGAAGCGATTGCCGCTTATTACAGCCAGATCCAATCAACTGATGATCTGATTGCCGCACTGGAGTTTGCTGAGCAGCAACAACTGAATGTGTTAATTCTTTCTGGCGGTAGCAATATGTTATTGCCGGAACAGATTGATGCACTCGTCCTGCATATGGATATTCAGGGCATTGAAATGCTGGAAGGAAATGAGCAGCATCAATGTCTGCGGGTAGGCGGGGGCCAAGTTTGGCATGACTTCGTACTCTGGACGACAGAACAGAAATTCTATGGTTTGCAGAATCTGGCCCTGATTCCCGGGCTAGTCGGCGCATCTCCAGTGCAGAATATTGGGGCATACGGTGTCGAGGTCGGCGAATTTATTCATGCGGTAGAGGTCTATGACCGTAAGCTGAAAAAATTTGATTCCATTCCTGCCGCAGACTGTCATTTTTCCTATCGTCATAGTATTTTTAAAGATGATCCAACACGTTATGTGATTACACACGTTACTTTTAAATTACTAAAACAGGTAAATCTGAAACTGAATTATGGTGATCTTAAAGCAGCGGTGGGTGATAATCTCACAGCAGAAAACTTGCAGCGGCAGGTGATCCGGATTCGTCAGAGCAAACTGCCTGATCCTAAAGAATTTCCAAACGTGGGAAGTTTCTTTAAAAATCCTATCGTAAATCAACAGGTTTTTTACCAAATTGCTGTGCATTTTCCTGATTTGCCCCATTATCCGCAGGCCAATGATCAGGTTAAAATGGCGGCAGGCTGGCTGATTGATCAGGCAGGCTGGAAGGGGAAACAGCTTGGGCCAGTAGGCATGTTCCATAAACAGGCACTGGTTCTGGTGAACTATGGTCATGCTTCTCTGAAGGATGTCCGTCAAACCTATGGCGCAGTACAGCAGGCTGTCTGGGACAAATTCAAGATTATGCTCGAACCTGAACCGGTATTATTTGATTGTAAAGGCTTAATTCGATCTCATCAGGATAAATAACGTATATGAAAAACACCCATTGGATGGTCCGTTTAGTACAAATCGTCGCAGGACTGTTTGTATTTTTCGGCTGTCTGGTGATGTTAATCTATTCGCCATTTTATTCGCAGCTTGTGGTTAAGGGACTCAATCGATTTGTGTCCTTTGAAATTAACGAAGTTGCAGCACAAAGCCAGAAAATGGCTTCCCTGAGTGAAGATGATACGCTCGAACCAGGTTCTGATCAGTGGATTGCCCGTCAGGCTTATTTACATGTGATGGAACAGGATATCCAGAAAAATCATTCTGCCAATCTGATGCTGATTCAGGCACGCTACAAGATACTGCAACAGATGATTGAAGAACATCAGCGTGAACAGCAGGAAGAAAAAGCAGAACAGAATCAGCCTGCACAAGTGCCTTTATTGTCCCAGCAAGAACCTGTTGAAGCCGTTGACCCAACTCAGAAGGTCCGCGAACTGCTGGAGTGGGACAGTAATGAAAACAAAGAACGCGTTGAGCAATATATTGAATTCTTGACAACTCATCCTTTAGAAGATGAAGAAGCGAGTGCCGTTCAGGTCACAGCGAAAGAGGAAATCAAGGAAGATCTGGCTTTACTGCAAGAACAACAGCAACAAAAACCGGTCAATCAATCTAAGCCTTATGCCATTGTGGTCTTAGGTGGTGGTCTAACCTTGCATGAAAATGGTAAGGATATTGTGGTCAATGACTATACCCGTTTGCGTCTGGAAACCACACTCGCAGTTGAAAAACAGTATCAGTTACCGATCGTATTGAGTGGTGTGGAAGCGCCGTATATGCAGCGCTGGTTACAAAATTACAATGTCGATGCCAAATTGCTTGAAGACCGTAGCATGAATACCTGTGAAAATACCCGTTTCAGCTCATTATTATTGCAAAAAAAAGGTGGAGCACCGACTGTGATTCTGATTACCGACCGTTATCATATGCCACGTACCCGTCGTCTGTTTGCATTAAATGGCATTCAAACTATTCCAGTGGAAGCACCGATGCCGAAGTCCTTGACCCGTTGGCGTCCAAGTCGACAAAATTATGATCATAGTCGCCGTGCCAATTATGAAATGCTGGCCACTATCCGCGATATGTGGTTTGGCTCCAGTGACTGTCGGGAGGTGCCTTAATGTCTGATATTCCGTTTTTAAACCCGACCATCCTGAAACAGCTGGATTTACCTGTTCCAAGCAGGGAAACAACGCCACAGCTTTTACAGCCCTTAAACCTGAACAGGGATGACCAGCCCACTATTGATCTGCTGTCTTATCGCAGACTGTATGGTTTCGATTTGCTGGATTGCAAGCATTGGCAGGGTTATGTACAGATGCCGCTGTTTAAACTGCATGTGCAGGTATTTACACCCAATCTGGAAAATACCCGTTTTGACAAGATTCAGGGAACGGCCTTTCTATTACATGGATATCTGGAACATAGCGGAATTTATCAGCCGATTGTACGTGAGTTGCTGGAACAGGGCTTTAGCGTCCTGACCTATGACCTGCCGGGGCATGGTCTCAGCGATGGTTCATCTGCCAGTATCCAGAATTTTGATCATTACCAGCAGGTTTTGCATGCGGTATATCGTTATGTGAAGCATGCCGAGCAGTTACCTAAACCTTGGGTTGGCATTGGACAAAGTACCGGTGGTGCGATCTGGATGCATCATTTGCTCGAATTTGCAGAACGACGCGAAAATCCGTTTGTAGATCGCGTGCTGTTATTGTCACCATTGATTCGTCCAGCTAAAACTGCCTGGTGGCACAATCCGCTCGGTCTCGGCATTATCAGCCGGATCAAGCGTGAAGTACCACGTCATTTCCGCCGTAATAACCATAATCCTGAATTTCTGCGCTTTATCCGACTTAAAGATCCTTTGCAACCCCGCATGATGGGCATGGATTGGATTCTGGCGATGTCACGCTGGATGCTGGAAATGGAAGCACGTCCAGCCTGCCGAATCCCTGTCTGGTTAGCTCAAGGTGCTCAGGATCAGACAGTGGACTGGCGTTATAACATTGAATTTATCCGTCGCAAGTTCCGCCTGCAAACTTTGTTAATGCTGGAAGAAGGTTCACATCAATTGATTAATGAACGCGCGGATATCCGTGCAGCACTCACAGGTTTAATTCCAGCCTTTTTACATGCGCATGGCAGTAAGACCTATTATTAGACTGTGACACTCTCAATTAAAAAAAGGCGTTTTAGTAAACGCCCTTTTTTTGTCTAATTTGACTAATTTTTGATTCTTATAGGCTCAAAAACTTTCCAGTTTGGCCATATTCCACATACGGAAATAAAAGTTTTCCTCATCTTTATTTTCGCAATGTAATAATTCGCCTTCTTTAAGCCAGAAATGAATCTGGGCAAAGTTCTTGATTTCATGATTGCTGATTCGCTGTGCCAAATGATGCGGCTTAATGGCAGAAGGATGTTTTAAACCTGCTGAAGCGATGAGCTCAGACAGGGCATGCATTGTATTTTTATGGAAATAAAACACTCGCTCTGCCTTAGTCGGGACATGTAGTGCTTTTTGACGCTCTTTATCCTGAGTAGTCACTCCTACTGGGCATTGATTGGTATGACAACTTTGTGCCTGAATACATCCGACTGCAAACATGAATCCGCGCGCTGAATTGACCCAATCTGCGCCAAGCGCCATGGTACTGGCAATATCAAAAGCACTGATAATTTTCCCGCTTGCACCAATTTTAATCTTGTCTCTCAATCCTGCACCGACCAAGGTATTGTGCACAAACAAAAGGCCTTCTCTTAAAGGAGTACCCATATAGTCAATCAATTCAATTGGTGCAGCACCGGTACCGCCCTCAGATCCATCTACCACAATAAAATCAGGATAAATTTTGGTATGTAGCATGGCTTTCACCATACTCATAAATTGCCAAGGTTGACCCAGACAAAGTTTGAATCCGACTGGCTTACCTTCAGAAAGCTCGCGCAGTTGTTGAATGAAATTCATCATTTCAATGGGAGTTTTAAACGCTGGATGACCAGAAGGTGAGACACAATCATGTTCACGGCTAATCCCGCGAATCTGAGCAATTTCTTCTGAAATCTTGGCTTTAGGTAAAATCCCGCCATGTCCAGGCTTTGCGCCTTGTGAAAGCTTGATTTCAATCATCTTTACTTGAGGTAGCTTGGCTTTTTCTGCAAATTTCACCGGATCAAACTGACCCTCTAAGGTCCGACAACCAAAATATCCGCTACCAATTTCCCAGACAATGTCACCGCCATGTTCCAGATGATAAGGGCTGATACTACCTTCCCCGGTATCATGAAAGAATTTGCCTTTTTGCGCACCAAGATTCAAAGCCCGAACCGCATTGGCACTTAAACTTCCGAAACTCATAGCCGAGATATTCAAAATGGAAGCAGAATAAGGCTGGGTACATTGCTCATTGCCGATTAGAATACGAAAGGTTTCTGGATCGGCAGGTCTGCAAGGGGTAAGGGAATGGCTAATAAACTTATAATTTTCTTCATAGACATTTATGATCGAGCCGAAGGGCTTATCTGAATTTTCATTTTTAGCCCGTTGATACACCAGACTGCGCTGCATACGTGAAAATGGCAGGGCATCCCGATCCGCTTCAATAAAATACTGACGAATTTCAGGACGGAATTCTTCAAAGATAAAGCGGAAATGACCCATAATCGGGTAATTTTTTAAGATTGAATGTCTGTTCTGCAAGACATCATATAGGCCTAGCAGGCTCAGCAGAATACTGACGATCCATAAGGTATTCACCAAAGTTGCCGGCATAAAATAATAGATATAGCGCGGTTCATAACCGATATGAAAAATCGTAAAAATAACGGCGATGGTGATGCAGGCAAACCAGACCGAGTGCCGTGAAAAGAAAGTATTAAGTAATTTGTGTCGTACTAATTGCGCAGGGTTAGCCATTATGAAATTAAATTCCTATTTCCACTACGATAGCGTTTAATAATGTGCAGAGCTGCCTGGCTTATACAAGCATAGAATTGTTTTTTAATTTTATAAACTTGCTGAAAGTCTTTTAATGGCCGCCATACTTATCTTCTAGATAGATAATAAATTTTCCAAATAATCTTCTATGAAAAAATTGTGCAAAAGGCATGCATTCTTTTTATTTCAAAAACAGGCTTAAGCGCTCTATAGTGATTTTTATCCCCACAGCAGGAGTGTAAATTATGACAAAAAAATCGATCCGTTTTAATAATGCAGAGCTGGCTTGCTCATGTTATCAGACTCTTTAATTTCTAATGTGACACATCCGGTCTGTTTTCTGGGGCAAGAGGAAAGCAGACCGGCTCAGTAACAGATCACCAGAGCAATAATAAAAATAAAATAATAAATTGATCAGGTCCCCAAAATGGGGACTTTTTTATTCTTTGGAAGAGACTGAATCAGTTTCATTCACTTGGTAAACAGCATCTGCCACTATTTTTGGTTCGATGTTTTTGATTTTATTACCAAAACTGCGTAACCACCAGACCAGTTGCGAGGTAAAAGGCACAGTCGCACTAATCAGAGCCATGCCATTTTCAATTTTTTCAATGTTTTGATCTTTGCTGAGCTGACTTTCCTCAAAATAGTGTGCATCAGATTCAGGCATGCTCAGTTGAAGTAATACATTTTCTGTTGGCTGGTTAAAATCGACCCGGAATCCTAAAGCGCCAGATTCGATGTATTCATCAATATCAAAATTTACCGGATGCAGGGCACGAGAATTCAGCACCACCGCTGATTTAAAACGGTGCAGGGCAAAGGTTTGAATATCCGATTTATCATGACGGGTACAGACCAGATAGATAATTGAACCTTTTTGTACTAATGCCAGCGGATTTAAAATATAGGTTTTCTCTTCGCCATTATGACCACGACCCTGATAAACACATTCCAGCTGTTTGTCCTGTAACAGGCCTTCGTAAATCGCCTGTTGGGCCGTTTTATCGACTACAGGCGGAATAAGTGGCTGAGTGGCAGGCACGATTCTGACCCGGTTAATCCATTGCCGTACATTATTTTGTGATGACAGGCTGCGTCGAGCCAGATCAAACCAGGGGTTCATTTCTTCAATCAGACTAGGTGGCAGTAGGTGTTTGAGATGTTCTTCCACCATCATAAAAGTCACCGCCTGTGAACTGGTCATATGCGGCAAGCTTTGAATGGGCGCATCTGAACGCCAGCGCCAGCCTTGTGGCGTGGTTTTACTGCTCTCAATCGGAAAACGCTGGGCAATCTGGTTCAGGTCACGCTGAATAGTACGCAAACTGATCTCGATCCCTTCACGATTCAAGATTTCCTGGAGTTCACGGGTTCCCATCCATTTTCCGGTAGAAAGACGCGACAAGATTTGCCATTGGCGGTAAAGGCTATTGGAGGTTTCTTTTTCTTGTGCTGACATAATGTATTTTTACTGGCAATCAATGGAAACAAATTAAATATGAGCTTACCACAATAAAAAATCTGGCTTTTTTTCGCAAGTTATTCTGCGCAACAATTGACCTACAATCCGTAAACATCTTGGCGAAAAATGATATTGAGTGAATAGGCACTTTACTGGGTTAATGCATACTTCGAAACGGATGTCATGGCATGGATATTGCTCTGATTTTATTATAATAGATTACAATGAAGAGGTTTGTATGCTAAAAGAAAGCCAGGATACAAATACTATTACAACAGTAGAAAATCATACTGCAGCAGATTTAAGCAAAAATTTTACAGATACTACAGCACTCAATATTTCAATCAAACATAGTCCGCATTTTTTATACCAAGAGATTTCTTCGAAATTTTTCAATGAAATGCGTGATCATCAGGTGATGAACAGTCAGGCAGGTCAACGACTTGAAGAATGGCTGTCACAGCATACACTGGATGAACTGAATCAGCTAAATGAAGTAGCAAAAGAACATTTTCTTTCTGATGGTATTACGTTTACCGTATACGGCGATGAGCAAGGCACTGAGCGGACTATTCCGTTTGATGTAATCCCACGGGTGATTGCCCGTAAACAGTGGAATATGGTGGCACTCGGTTCAGCACAGCGTGTTCGTGCCTTAAACCTGTTTCTGCATGATATTTATCATCAGCAGGATATTCTCAAAGCCAATATTGTTCCTGAACTTCAGGTACTGACCCATGAAGCGTATCAGCCGCATATGTATCAGCATCATTTGAAAGGCAGTATCTATAGCCAGATTAGCGGGATTGATATTATCCGGGATTCCAAAGGCGAATTTTATGTACTGGAAGATAACCTGAGAACGCCGTCTGGTGTGTCCTATATGCTGGAATGCCGCAAGATCAGCCAGAAGTTAATGCCAAAAGTGTTTGAGCAATCCAATATTGCCGGTATTGAGCAATATCCAAAACTCTTAAGAGAAATTCTGGCGGAAAATGCCTATACCGATAATCCATTCATTGTGGTTTTGACTCCGGGTCGTTTCAATAGTGCTTACTATGAACATGCTTGCCTTGCAAGGGACATGGATGTACCTTTAGTGACATCACGTGATCTTTTTGTTGAGAACTCTAAGGTTTATGTAAAAACGATACGTGGGCGTCAACAGGTTGATGTTATTTATAGAAGGGTCGACGACGCCTATCTTGATCCACTGTGCTTTAAACCAGATAGTACTTTGGGTGTTCCGGGCTTAATGTCCGCATATTTACAACATAATGTTGTAATTACAAATGCACCGGGTACAGGTGTGGCAGATGATAAATCGATTTATCCTTATGTCGATAAAATGATTCATTTTTATTTAGGTGAAAAACCAATTTTAAATAATGTTCCAACCTACCAATGCCGTAATCCGGAAGATCTGGACTATGTGTTGGCAAATTTGGATCAGCTGGTCGTCAAGGAAGCACAAGGTTCTGGCGGTTACGGCATGCTGATTGGGCCACAAGCCTCTCAACAGCATATTGATATTTTCAGAGATAAGATTTTAGCTGCGCCGCATTTATATATTGCGCAGCCAACTTTGGATTTGTCGGTCAGTCCGACTTTAAGCAATTTTGGTATTGCTGAACGACATATTGATCTACGTCCTTTTGTCTTGAGCTCACCTTACCGCACTGAAATTGTGCCAGGTGGTCTGACCCGGGTAGCCATGCAGGCAGGCTCACTGGTGGTCAACTCATCGCAAGGTGGCGGGATCAAAGATACCTGGGTAGTCGACAACTTACATTCATAACATTCCAAAGAAGGATAACGTCATGGTTTTGTTAAATACCAATGCGCAACATATTTTTTGGTTAGGCCGTTATTTATCTCGTACCCAGTTTTTATGTTCGCATTTTCCATTTTTAGATGATGAAGCCGCTGTGGCTTATGCACATGCTTTCTGTTTGCCTGCGTTTGATGCCAGTTCCTTAAATGAGCTGGTTCTAGATAGCACCCAGCCGACTTCATTTACCCAACAGTTTCAAGTGGCAAAAGACAATATTCAGGAATTGCGCGGTGTATTGTCAGGCAAAGCCTATTCCGAACTACTGAAACTGATTAAAACTGCGGATCAGAATGCCGGTTATATCTGCGATGTCGTGACAGATTGTGCCGAAATTCTGGAAGCAGAATCATCAGATGTATTTCTGTTTTTCAGTCTGGGCCAATGTCTAGAACAGCTAGATCAGCAATTACGTCTCGGTGAAGATACGACCCGTACCTTATGTAAAATCGATTATATCGTGGATACACTCTGTGAAATTGGCTGGGGCAGTGTAAAGCAATACTGGACACAGTTACGTGCCGCACCTGATCTGAAGCAGTTTTACCAGTTTAGTGATCATATTCATCGCTTGTTCGAGGCTGATGTATGAAATTGATGGTGAATCACCAAACGCAATATACGTACACAGCTGAGGTGAGGAACAGTATTCAGTACATCAAAATGATGCCTTCCACCAATGAACACCAGAAAGTGCACTATTGGGATGTCAGTGTACCGGGTCAGAAAGTAATCCGGCATGATGCCTTTCAGAATCTCTGGATGACCAGTACACAGCGTGAATCCTATCATAGCCTGATGATCATGGCACAAGGCATCGTTGAGTTAAAACTCGCGCATGAGCAGGGCTTAAATGATTCATTAAATCCCTATCTGTTTTTACAACCGACTGAAGCCACAAAATGCAATGCAGAGATGAAGGATTTTGCAGAGCGGCATGTTCCAGCATTAACTCGTAAACATTTAATCGGCTTGGCCCAAGCCGTACTCGAACACGTTCCTTATATATCAAATAGTACTACGGTACAAGGTTCTGCGATTGATGCCTTTGAAGTACGTCAGGGTGTCTGTCAGGATCACAGTCATATTTTTATCGCCATGTGTAAACATTTAGGTTTACCATCACGTTATATATCAGGTTATCTTTATGCACAGAATGCCTCACATTTGGCAAGCCACGCTTGGGCTGAGGTATTTGTTGAACAAGCATGGTACTGTTTTGATGTGAGTAATCTGTTATTTACGCCAAGTGCGCATGTCTATGTTGCGGTGGGACGCGACTATTGGGATGTTGCACCAGTACGTGGTGTAAGAGAAGAAGGCGGTGTGGAATCCATGTATTCCATCGTCCAGGTACTAGGATGTTAATTCATTAATAAGGACAAAAAATGACGTATTGTTGTGCCCTTCGTTTAGAGCAAGGTATGCTATTTATCAGTGATACACGCACCAATGCTGGTGTGGATCACATTTCGGTATTCCGAAAATTATATACCTTTGGGGCAGATGGGGAGCGCGTTATCGTACTCCAGGCCTCCGGAAACCTGGCAACAACACAGGCGGTGATCGGACATATCAGAAATCAGCTGGAACTCAGGCAGGAACCGAATATCCTGAGTTTACCCACCATGTTTGATGTTGCGGAACTGGTGGGCAATACGCTCAAAAAAGTAATTGCCAATGTGACTGATGATAGTTTAGAACAAAGTACTTACTATTGTAATTTCCTGGTCGGCGGCCAGATTAAAAATCAGGAAATGCAGCTCTATCATATTTATCCGCAAGGCAATTTTATTTGCGCGACACGGGATACGCCATATTTCCAGATTGGTGAAAGTAAATATGGTAAGCCGATTCTGGATCGTGCTCTGACCTATGATATGCCACTCGATGAGGCATTACGCTGTTCTCTAATTTCTTTTGCTTCTACCTTACGTTCAAATGTATCTGTCGGTATGCCGCTGGATGTACTTGTCTATAAAAAAGACAGCTTGATGATGCCGAAAGGTAAACGTATTGCTGAAGACGATGAATATTTTACGGATATCAGTCGGCAATGGTCAGAAACTTTAAAGAAAGGTTTGGCAGAGCTGCCTACACCATCGAATGATTATTTCTTATAATATTTATAGAAATAAAAATAAGTTTTTCTTATAAGAATTAGTAAAAATTGACTGCTTAGTGTACAGTGCTAACTTCTATACGATATTGCATAGATAAGAATAGAGGTTAGCCGCATGTACCAATTTTGTTATGCCAGTGAAAGTACCTCGTCCAAAGCCGACTTACTTCAAGATTTAACGGATATCCTTAAAGAAGCACGTGATTTTAATCATCCTAATCAAATAACAGGGGTGCTTTATTTTGCTGATGGACATTTTTTCCAGTGCTTGGAAGGTGAATGTCTGGTTTTAAAAGCTTTACTGACAGAGAGACTATCTAAAGATTCACGCCATAAAAATATTAAACTATTTGAAACTAAAGAGATTGAGCAGCGTACTTTTGGCGACTGGTCGATGAAATACATTTCTAAACGCAGTTCCATTCAACAATTCTGCCAAGAGATGGGGCTTGAAGTTTTTACGCCTAATGATTTTAACCAGGAACAAGTAGATGCTTTATTACTTGAACTGTCATTAATCGAAAATGAAGAGCAAAAATTAGCTTAAATACTGACCGTATAAAAAAGCCCAATTTATATTGGGCTTCATTATTTTTGGCTAGTTTTTCTTTAAACCAGTTTGCGTACCGGGCGGGCAGACATACGGCAAAGTAATTCATAACCAATCGTACCATTGGCTTCAGCTACATCATCAACCAGACGGGATTTGCCCCATAGTTCGACTTCAGTACCTAATTCCAGATTGAGACCAGTTGCATCAATGGCAATCATGTCCATTGCCACACGGCCAATCACACGGGTTTGCTGATCATTAATCGCTACATAGTTCTGTTTCGGGAAAGCACGTGGATAACCATCACCATAACCGATAGAAACAATGGCTAAAGTCATATCTTGATCAGCAGTGAAAGTAGAACCATAGCCGACATGTTCACCCGCTTTGATATTGTTTAGTGCAATCACTTCCGCAGTAAAAGTCATGACTGGTTTTAGATCCAGATCATGTACAGTTTTGTCTGCAAATGGAGTCGCGCCGTAAAGCATGATACCTGGACGCACAAAGTCAAAATGCAATTCTGGATATTTATAGATCGCAGCTGAATTACAACAAGAACCCATTAAAGGTGCGCAGTCATTTTTCACTTCAAGGAACTGCTGGATTTGCTGTTCATTGAGTGGATGTTCCGCATCAGCATTGGCAAAGTGCATCGCCAGCACGCAGGTAAAACCTTCTGCTTTTAGTTGATTGATCACATCTTTAATCACATCAATTTTAAAACCAAGACGGTTCATACCGCTGTTGAGTTTCACCCAGACTTTCAAGCCTTTCGCAATATAGGCTTCTTTATTTGCCAGTAACCAGTCCAGTTGTGGCTGATGATGCACAATGACTTCAATATTCTGATCGATCACAACCTGCATTTCATCTGCAGAGAAAATGCCTTCGATCAGGGTAATGGGTTGCTGGTAGCCGAGTTCACGAATTTCCAGGGCTTCTTCCAGACAGGCGACCCCAAAGGTATCACTATCTTTTAAGGCTGCTAAGCAGTCTTTAACTCCATGTCCGTAAGCATTGGCTTTGACCATGCTGACGATTTTAGCGGTTGGGGCAAGTTGTTTGACACGGTTTAAATTATATTGCAGTGCTTCACTGTCAATATAAACTGTAGCTTGGCGCACCCTAGATACTCCTGCGGGATGACAAAAATAATATCGTGTGGAACACACAAAAGAGGGAGAGAAATAACAGGATTGTGAAAACAAAAGCGGTCATTTCAAAATTGCAAATATTGTAGACCTATCTGCCATAAATGGACATGCTCATTTATATAATTTCATGCACAGCAGGCATTCTAAATAAAAAAGAGACCATTTCGGCCTCTTTTTTGGAATCAAATTAACCTTGAGTGCTTATTCTTCATCATCATATTGGGCATAGAATTCAGGAGAGAGGTTACTGAAACGGGTATATTGACCTTCAAATGCCAGACGAACTGTACCAATTGGACCATTACGCTGTTTTCCAATAATAATCTCGGCAGTACCAGCTTCTTTGGATTCCTTGTTATAAACCTCGTCACGGTAAATAAACATGATCAAATCGGCATCCTGCTCGATCGCACCAGATTCACGAAGGTCAGACATTACCGGGCGTTTGTTTGGACGGTTCTCCAGAGAACGGTTCAACTGTGATAAGGCAATCACAGGACATTGCATTTCTTTAGCCAAGGCTTTTAAGCTGCGAGAAATCTCCGAGATCTCGCCTACACGGTTATCACCCATACCCGGCACTTTCATCAACTGAAGATAATCGACCATGATACAACCGAGTTTACCACCATGCATTTTGGCAATACGACGCGCACGCGCACGAACCTCAGTCGGTGGTAGTGCAGAGGAGTCATCGATATAAAGATGCTTTTCCTGTAAATGTACAATGGTACTGGTCACCTTAGACCATTCATCACTGTCCATTTTACCGGCACGTAAATGCCCTTGATGCACGCGGCCGAAAGATGAAATCAAACGCATCGCAATCGAATCCGCTGGCATTTCCATCGAATAGACCAGCGCAGGGAGGTTGTTGTTAAACAGCACACTTTCGACCAAATTCATGGCAAAGGTGGTTTTACCCATAGAAGGACGAGCTGCGACAATAATCAAGTCACCGGCCTGCATACCAGAAGTTTTATTGTCCAGTTCTACGAATCCCGTAGTTAAACCGGTAATTGAACCTTCTAATTGGGACAGTTCATTCAACTTGTCGAATACGTCAGCTACAACAGTATTGATGGCTTTGGGGCCTTGAGCCTTGGCATTGTTATTATGTTGTTCGGCAATCGAGAAAATATTGGTTTCAGCCAGATCCAGAATTTCACTCACTGGACGGCCTTTAGTGTCATAGGCATTCTGTAAAATTTCAGAGCTGACTTTGATCATGCTACGTAAAGTAGAGAACTCTTTAATTTTACCCGCATAGGTTTCCAGGTTATAGAAACTTGAAGGGGAGTCAGCCATCAGCTGCATTAAATATTCTTCACCACCGACAGCATCGAGTAAGTTCTGTTTGATCAGCCAGTCATGTACCAGTACTGCATCATAAGGCGAGTTTTCCTTAGAAAGCTGTTCAATGGCACGGAAAATATATTTATGCCGGGTCGCATAAAAATCATTTTCAGTCAGCACATCGCCGACTTGTTCAAAAGATTCAGCCACAGTCATAAGGGCAGCAAGTACAGCCTGTTCAATCGCTAAATTGTGCGGGGGAGTACGGAACTCCTTAAGTTGGGTATCAGCAACAATTTCTGGTTTAGCGGTAGGTGCCTTTTTGCTGGCATTCGCCTGTGACATATAAATCCCTGATTTTAAATACAATGGTTAAATATTGTCGGAGATGAATAAGGTTTATTCACTACGAGATGAAATGATACGCGGTCTAATCCAAAATGCGAAGTGCAATTTTTTGTGAACGCGAAGAATAAATTGAATTTTTTACTGTTGAGCAGATTATATTTTTTACAGATAAAAAAAGAGCATGCCAAAGCATGCCCTTTTTTCGGTGAGAAATTACTCAGCTACGATAGTAACCAGAACTTCTGCAGCAACATCATGGTGCAATTGAATTGCGATGTTGAATTCACCAGTGTTGCGAAGCGCGCCATTTGGAAGACGAACTTCAGCACGGTCAACTGTAAGACCAGCATTTGTCAACGCGTCAGCGATGTCACGAGTACCGATTGAACCGAACAGTTTACCTTCATCACCAGCTTTCGCAGTGATTACGATGTTAACTTCGTTCAATTGGTCAGCACGTGCTTGAGCAGCAGCTAATACTTCAGCTTCTTGTTTCTCAAGTTCAGCACGACGAGCTTCAAAAGCAGCAGTGTTAGCTTCAGTAGCTGCAACTGCTTTACCTTGAGGGATCAAGTAGTTACGACCGTAACCAGCTTTAACTGAAACTTTATCACCAAGTTTACCAAGGTTTTTAATGCGTTGTAATAAGATAATATCCACAGCTCAACCTCACTTATGATTGTCAGTGTAAGGGATCAAAGACAAGTAGCGAGCTTGTTTGATAGCAAGTGCTAGCTGACGTTGGTAACGAGCTTTAGTACCTGTAATACGGCTAGGAACAATCTTGCCGTTTTCAGTGATGTACTGTTTTAAAGTGTCGATATCTTTGTAGTCGATGTACGTAACGTTCTCAGCTGTAAAGCGGCAGAACTTGCGACGACGGTAAAAACGTGCCATGTTAGGTTCTCCTTATGCTTCAGCAGAGTCTTGAGCTTGTTGTGCTTCTTCACGTTGAGCTTTACGCGCACGTTTTTCTTCAGCACTCTTAGCCAATAGTGACTCTTCAGTGATAGCGTTTTCACGACGGATGATAAGGCTACGAATGATTGCATCGTTATAACGGAACAATTCTTCTAGCTCATCAAGAGTAGTTTGACCACACTCAACATTCATAAGAATGTAGTGAGCTTTGTGGATCTTGTTGATTGGGTAAGCCAATTGACGACGGCCCCAGTCTTCAAGACGGTGGATTTGACCTTCAGCTTCTTTGATGTGAGTCAGGTAACGTTCTACCATACCCACAACTTGATCGCTTTGGTCTGGATGTACCAATAGTACGATTTCGTAGTGACGCATTGTCAGCTCCTTACGGTTTAAACAGCCCCAATTTAAGTGAAATTGAAGCAAGGAGTCACAACCTTGGTTGTGTCGCATAATATGCGAAGCGTGAAGTTTAGTGGTTTTGGGGCTGAAATACAAGCAAATCTTGCCAGATGATGAATGTTTAAGCAGATAAGGAAGTTAATGGTAAGCATCCGGCTAACAC
>NZ_DCRI01000111.1:0-27092 GCF_002324975.1 Acinetobacter sp. UBA1496
TACAAACAGATCATCATCGCCACTGGTGAAGGTGCCAAAGCATCATTATCTGCCTTTGATTACATCATCCGTTCTGGTCAGTAATCCTTAAAATTCATGAATTAAAAAAAGCCCGCATTGTGCGGGCTTTTTACTATCTTAAAGCTGATTTATTCCTGTAGTAATTGAGCAGCCAGTTTTTCAATATTTCCCATTTCAGGATGTACAGCAGCGACATTGGCTAAAATCGTAACTGCCTTTCTCTTGTTTAAATCAATCATCAAAATAGCAGAATGCCCTGCGGTATTTCCCCCATGCCAGATGATTTTGGTGCCATTGTCCTGTTCTCGCACAAACCAGCCCAATCCCAATTGGTAGCTACCTGCTTTTTCTGTAGTTGCTTGCTGAGTTAATTGTACTGCCGCATTTTTTGCATCGAGCTGAGCTTGTGCAAATCTGGTTAAATCTGAAGCTGTAGAGAGTACACCGCCCGCAGGTAAAAAGGTATCAAATGTCCAGGTGGTGATTTCTTTTCCTTGGGCATCAAATGCAGGCACAAGTTGCTTAGCTGCTTGATCAGGCGAGGTATAGCTATTTTTCATCCCATACTTTTTAAATACATATTCATTGAGTAACTCAGCAAAATCCTTATTTTGCGATTGACTCAAACTCTGTCCTAATAAAGCCACAGCCAAATTAGAATAATGTGGCACTTTTCCACTGTTATTTGCATGTTCAAGCTCTAATGAATTTTTTAAATATTCTTCCAGTTTAGCTGCATCATATTCCTTATATGGATCAGTATCATCATCTACTTCCAAATTACTCGGTAGTCGTGGCAGTCCAGACGTATGATTGGCTAAATCCTGAAAGCAAATCTGGATATTGTCCTTGAATGGAAAGGCATAATAAGGATTAATCTTGTCATCCAGTTTAATTTTATTTTGTGTCACCAATTCAGCCAATATAGTTGATGTCATTACTTTGGTAAGAGAACCAATTGCAAAGACTTTATCCTAATTGGCCTTGGCCAGGATTTTGTCCTTATGTTTCTGTACCCCATAGTAATGGGTTTTGTCTTGATCTAATACCGCTATAGCCACTTGAGTCTGCTCTGGAAAAGTCCGTGTAGCCTGATAAATTTTCTCTGCAATCGCTTTTGGATAGCCTTGAATAGCATTGACTGTCTTATTATTTGCTGCAGTAGATTCGATATAGGGCGTAAATAAAAGGCCGGAAATCTGTTGATCATTATTCAAACTCATGCTGAGTTTCAGACGGTCTTTTTCAAAGTTGGCCTTATAGACTGCAGTCTCTTTACCTTTAGACTCTATATAGTCAATACTTTGTATTTTGCCGAGTTGCTGCTGTAAGTCTTTAGAGACTTTTTCAAACATATTTAAAGGAATCGCCTTTTTCGCTTCAGGTGAAAACTTTTCAAAAATTGCTGCATAATTTTGCGCATTAAAATCCTGCTGAAACTGGGTAATAACTTCCCTTTCAATATCCGATTGTGCATAAAGACTGCTCATACAGAGCAAGGATGATAAAAACAGTGATATTTTCTTCATGAGATCAGTATTGTTCCTTAAGTTTATAGTGCACTTTCATAAAAATTATTGAAATTAAACATTTTTATAGACTTAATACAGTGCAACGAATAGTTAAAAAATAAGCAAAATATATTCCATATCATTCTATTTTGTGGAGCAGATCAATTCATCTAAGTTCTTGCCCTGTCTATTTCCCATTTTATACTTGTTGTTCTTAAGCTCCACTCGAACTGGTTCAAAAATTGCTTATGAATTTATAGATAGCATAGTTAATTATTCCAGAGAAATTTCTCGAAATAACTTAATAATGTTATGCACTTAGCCAATTATTATTTGTTTTCCTCACTAAGACTTGGGTAACTTTTTGTTATATGACTTGTCAGCGTCTAATTGCATCATTAATATGACATGTAGGCCTAAAATAAAAGTCCGTGAAAGATAACAAAAAAAACTATCAGAAATGTAATGGAGCTTAGCAATGTACTATCAATATCACTGTGCGTGCTGCGATAAAGTTGTGGAAGCTGGCCAAAAAGAATGTCATGCTTGTGGCTCACATAATATTCGCAGCCCTTATGGTTTTTGGATTTTATGTCTGGTGGCCTGTCTGGTTACTGCAATCGCGTTCAAGGTAATGCATGTTTATATCCAGTCACAGCAGCAGGAAGTGCCAGCTCAGTCATCATTATTTGATGTGCTACAACAAGATAATAAACGTCCGCGCTAATTTTCTTATCCTCCAGCAAGACCTGACTTGGATCAGGTCTTTTTTATGCGCTTTTAACTTGAATATGAAATGCTACCAGAATAGAAAATTTGAATTACAATAAGTCATCTTGCAGTGAGAGATGAAAATGGTTCAGTTAATTAAAAAAGGCGGCTTACGTGAGCGTGCCAATCGCAGTCGCAGTTATCAGGGTTCGGAAAATACTGAGACTACCCTTAAACCGAATCGTTATCAGTCTCCAGTGCAGAAACAGGATAATCTAGTTTCTGACGCTTCCGCTGCACAGCAGCTTTCTAACGAAAACTCCTCTGTTACCCCATCGAATTTAGATTTTTAGTTCATTAGAACCAGCGCGTCATACCATAACCAGACTGCAAAAATCAGGAATAACCCGCCTGAAATCATATCGATATAACTTCCTGATCGCTGGTAAGCCTCTTTAATTTTAGGATGGGAAATTAATAGCATTAGTAAAGTAAAAGTAATAAATGTTTGCAGCGGAATAATCACTGCCAGTTGCGCTTTTAAATAATCAGAAGCTGATGAACTCAGTGCAAGTGAAAATACGCTACTGAAATAGATCAGAGTTTTAGGATTCGACAGATTAGTCAATAAACCCTGCATAAAATAACTTTTTGGTGCTTCTACCGTATTTAAATCATCTTGAGTTTGATGTCTGTTCTGAAAACTTTGCCATCCGCCTTTTAACATGGCCCAGCCCATTTTGGCCAAAAATAACCCACCGATGACCATCAATACCTGCTGAATCCAGGGAAACTGGTCGATCAATACGGTAAAGCCTGCTAGCGTCAATACCACCCAAACTACGATCCCCGCTGAAATTCCAGCAATCACCTTTAAGGCATTCATACGTGTCGTAGAGGCTGCACTTTTTGCGATAAGTAAAATGTCAGGACCGGGGCTTAATTGAGCTACAAAATGTAGAAAACAGATGGTAAAAAGCAAAGACATTTAAAAAAAGATCAAATGGTAAAAAAAACTATTATAACTTTTGTTTAACGAAATTAGAAAGTTCCAATAAAAAAGCCGAATCATGAGATTTGGCTTGAAGTATTTATATTGAAAGCGTAATTTTATTTCTTGTTCACATCTTTCATTTCAATTTTCTTGGGTTCCGGGGTCACTTCACGGGCTTCACCATCAATAATGGTTGAATCCCTATGACCACCCTGCTGGTTTTGCATATCCTGCATTTGACGCATCATTTCCGCAAACGGGTTTTGACCTGCACCGCCACCGACATCGCCCATCATGCCACCCATCATTTTTTCCATCATGGCTTGCTGACGTTTCATCATCATTTTCATCATGGCTGCCTGGAAAGCACGTTGTACAGGTGGAATCAGCATTAATACCGCAAGTACATCACTAATCAAACCAGGAATCAGCAGAAAAAAGCCGGCTAAGATCTTAGGTAAATTATTCGATAATGCCGGATCTGCACTCATCTGTCCCATCTGCATTTGCTGCATTTGCGGCATAACGCCGGCCGAATATTTCCGGATTAGGTTCATACCGATAAAGAAGGCCGCCACGAACCAGAAAAATACGTACCACATGCTCCCGACAAGGTCACCCACGCCAATCCATACAAATACTTCGAGGACTAAGCCGGCCAGGATAATAAGAAATAATTTCATGAAAATTAATCTAATCTCAGTAAAATAAATATTAGGATGCTGTAATCAACTGCTTCATCAGGATCAAGCTTTTTTGATACGCTTATGTAACAATATGGGCATTATTTTATTTTTAAAGTGCAGGCATGTCATTAATTATTGGGATTGATCCCGGTTCACGTCTAACAGGTTACGGTATCATCCAGAAAGAAGGTTCAAAACTTACTTTTGTTGATGCAGGAACGATTAGAACTGAAACAGCGGAAATGCCTGAACGTTTAAAACGAATCTTTGCCGGTGTAGAACGGATTGTCAAATTTTACGGCCCGACCGAGGCTGCGGTGGAACAAGTGTTTATGGCACAAAACCCGGATTCTGCTCTTAAATTGGGTCAGGCACGTGGTGCCGCAGTCGCAGCCTTGGTGAATCTGGATCTGAAAGTTGCTGAATATACAGCGCGTCAGATCAAACAGTCTGTGGTGGGCTATGGTGCTGCAGACAAAGAACAGGTTCAGATGATGGTTATGCGTATTCTGAACCTGACAATAAAACCGCAACAAGATGCTGCCGATGCACTTGCTGCTGCGATTTGTCATGCCCATGCTTCAGGCAGCATGAGTAAAATGGCCGTATTGAATGCCTTGGGCGGTATGGCACGCGGACGCAGCCGGGTCAGCACCCGCCGCCGTTAATCTTCGGTTAATACTTTAAAGTCCTGAAAATCCGCGTCTTGGAGATTCAAACTCTGCTGATGTATTGCAGTGACTTTTGCACGTTGTGGTCCAGTTCTGCTGAGCTGGATCATTTTCCGAACAATCGCTTCCTTCCCAACAATGATAGCCTCAACTTCGCCTGTTTCCAGATTACGTACAAAACCCTTTAAACCTAATTGAATTGCTTGTTGTTCAAACCAGCGACGGTAGCCCACACCCTGCACTTTACCCTGAATGATTAAATGAATGGCCTGCATTTTTATTTTCCTTAGTGGTTCACAACCTGGTAAATGGCATGTTTCATATCTTGCGCCTGTAAGCCGCGTTCACCCTTTTCCGCCAGTACATCACCTGCAAGTGCGTGCAAAGTTACGATCTCGTGTAAATGGATAGTATTTCTAAATTGGGCTTTCAAACTGGCGATCATGCCAGCAAGTACATCTCCCATTCCTCCGGTTCCCATACCGGCATTGCCTGCGGTACAAATATAAAGATCATCCTCTAAAATCAGACTACCTGAACCCTTGAGCACCCATTGTCCCTGATATTTTTGCTGGAGCTGTTTAATTGTCTGAATGCGATCTGCTTCGACTCCTGATGCTTTCATTTCTAGCAAAGTAGCCGCTTCACCCGGATGCGGTGTTGCATAAGTATGGGCATTCAAATTTTGTGGTGCTTTTGCCAGAAACCACAAGGCATCTGCATCGAGAACTGTCTCCAGTTCTGATTGCTGAATCAGGTCAAACCAGTAATTATATTGCTTCTCAGCCCAAGCATCGCGTCCTAACCCCATACCAAAACAGACAGCATCCACATGACGAACTAAAGCTTGGCGTTGCTCAGCATCTAGCGCATTAATATCACGCAGCATGATATTCGGAGCACGTGACAAAATGGCAGTATGATGTTTGGCATCACAAACCACAGTGACCTTACCTGCACCGGCAGCAAAGGCTGCCTCAGCTGCCATAATGACCGCACCACCCATATCAGCATGCCCCCCAATCACGAGCACATGCCCATAACTGCCCTTATGTCCAAAAGCTTCACGTTTAGGCAGATGAATTTGAGTCGAGGAAAGTTGGGCAATCGGCACAAGTTCAGCATCGGGAGGAATAACCGAGATGACCTCTACCTTGCCGGCATATTCTTTGCCTCGTCCGGTAAATAGTCCCGCCTTTAAACCTAAAACATTAAAACTATGATCTGCCTTAATGGCAACCGGCAAAGACTGGCCTGTATTGGCATGCAGTCCGCTTGGAATATCCACTGCAATTTTAAGACCTTGCTGGGCATTAATGCTTTGAATAATCTGTTGCCAATTTTCATTCAGATCACGGTTCAAACCGATCCCAAATAAGGCATCAATATAAACTTCATATTGTTTCTGAAAATTAAAACCTGAATAAGTAGGTATACCGATTTGCTGAGCTTCCCCGATTGCTTGAGCCAGATCCTGTGATGGACCGGGTTCTGCTGTATAAATATCTATTTCAAAACCGACCTGTTTTAAATATTTTCCTACCAGATAGCCATCACCGGCATTATTACCCTGACCGCAACAGACAGCGATTTGAGTCAATTGCTGTTGTTCCAATAAAGGGATGAGTCGCTGCGCAATCGACCATGCCACCTGTTGCATCAAACCATAAGAACTATTTTGCTTGCCAAACCAGCGCTGCTCCCATGCTTGTATATCACGGCTATGATAAACTTGCTGCTGCATTTCTTATTTCCTGTTTCTGGTTTATGACAACACCCGATTCCCAAGCGCAAATTCAAGTTTATCAACAAGATCCAAATGAACTGAAAGCGTGGATCAAAGCGCAGGCACGAGAGCTGGGTTTTTCTGATTGTGTCATTGCCAAACCGGATGCTCAAGCAGAATTAGTACGTTTGCAGGAATATTTAGACCGCGGCTATCACGGTGATATGAAGTTTCTGGAAGAAAATCTGGAAAAACGTGCCAATCCCACACTGCTTATTCCCAATACCAAATCCGTGATCTGTGTACGAATGGACTATCTGGTCGATCTTCCAAAACCGCGCTTAGTGCCCTATGCACCAAATTCTGCGATTATTGCCCGTTATGCCCGTGGTCGTGATTATCATAAAACCATGCGCGGGCGCCTAAAAATGCTGGCTGCAAAAATTCGGGAAAAAGTCGGTGAATTTGAATCCCGCCCCTTTGCAGACTCTGCACCTGTATTTGAAAAATCTCTGGCCGAAAGTGCGGGCATGGGCTGGACCGGTAAACACACTTTATTAATCCACAAAAAATCCGGATCTTTTTTCGTTTTAGGAGAACTGTTTAGCTCATTGGAACTGCCCTTTGATGAGCCTGCAAGCAAACATTGTGGTTCATGCACAGCCTGTATTGATATTTGCCCGACACAGGCTATTGTTGAACCTTATATGCTGGATGCACGTCGCTGTATTGCTTATTTAACCATTGAATATAAAGGAATCATTCCAGAAGAGTTACGTCGAGGGATTGGTAACCGGGTTTTTGGTTGTGATGATTGTCAGTTGATTTGTCCGTGGAACAGTTTTGCCCAGAAAACCAATATTGAAGATTTTCACCCCCGACATGGACTGGATCAAGTGAGTTTACTGGATCTCTGGCAATGGGATGAAGCTACATTTTTAAGCTCAACTGAAGGCAGTCCATTACGGCGTACCGGCTATCAGAGCTTTATGCGCAATATTGCGATCGGCTTGGGTAATGCGCCTTTTGATCCACAGATTGTCCAGGCATTACAAGCTCAGCAGAATCAATATGATGAGATTGTACAAGTTCATATTGACTGGGCCATACAGGAACAACTGGCAAAATCCCGGTAATTTTCAATTTTTACTTCGGTTCACATTTTCTCGTCAAAGCCTTACACAGTTACTGTGCAAGCTATGGCATAAAGGAAAAAGAATGGAAATAAAGCCGGAGGTGGATATGCAAAAGTCATCTGATACACAACATCAAAATCAGGAACAGCTTGAAGAGTTGCAACATCAACACCAGAAGGAGCAACAACAGCAACAGCAGCAGTCACAACATGGCCCGCTTGGCTCTCCAAAAAATAATCAGCACGAACAAGATGAACGTGTATTAAACAAGCAACATCGTAGTGATTTACAAAACCAGAATATTCACGGAAATCATCGTGAATAAAGTCCGATCAAGAGTTCAACAACAAAGCCCACCTTGTGTGGGTTTTGTTTTTTCTATAAGGTCATATTTTGCTAATGAAGACGGCGATACTTTTACTTAAGATGGAGCCTGATAAATAAATATGAACAAGGATGGACAGATGAACAGTATTGATCCAATACGTAATGATTGGTCTCGTGCAGAAATTGAGACCCTGTATCAACAACCTTTAATGGACTTACTCTTTCAAGCTCAACAAGTTCATCGTCAATATTTTGATGCCAATACCATTCAGGTCAGTACCCTGCTCTCTATTAAAACCGGTAAATGCCCGGAAGATTGCAAATACTGTTCTCAGTCCGCACATTATGATTCCAAACTCGAAGCGGAAAAACGAATCGCAGTAGAAAAAGTAATTCAGGAAGCTAAAGAAGCTCTGGCTTCTGGCAGTTCACGTTTCTGTATGGGAGCAGCGTGGCGTAATCCGCATGAACGTGATATGCCTTATGTGCTGGACATGATACGTGAAGTCAAAGCACTTGGACTCGAAACCTGTATGACTTTAGGCATGCTGAATGCCTCACAGGCAGAACGCCTGAAAGATGCTGGTCTGGATTATTACAATCACAATCTGGATACGTCACGTGAATACTATTCACATATTATCAGTACCCGCAGCTTTGATGACCGACTAGATACACTGGATCATGTGCGCCAAGCTGGCTTGAAAGTGTGTAGTGGTGGCATTGTAGGCTTAGGTGAAAGTCGCAATGATCGGATCGGTTTATTGTTTGAGCTTTCTACACTTCCGATTCACCCAGAATCTGTACCTATCAATATGCTGGTGCCAATTGAAGGCACACCGATGGCAGATGTTGAAAAACTGGATGTGATTGAATGGATTCGAACTATTGCAGTGGCCCGCATTCTGATGCCCAAAAGTTATATCCGTCTTTCGGCAGGCCGTGAATCACTGACTGACTCAGATCAGGCATTGGCATTTATGGCGGGTGCCAACTCGATTTTTTCAGGCGAAAAACTGCTAACGACTCCAAATACAGCCAAAGGTCGTGACCAGCAGCTCTTTGAAAAATTGGGACTGGTAGCAGAACAACCTAAGCCAAGCATCCGCGCATTGGCGACTGATGCAATGGCAAGTTAATTGAAATAATTCAAGATGCTGAAAAGTTATGTGCAGTAATTAAAATGCCATAACTGGAATTGAGATAATCACCGATCCGGATCTGGTCTGTTCCATTGGCATGATGTACGACCAGTTCCTGCGTCAGTGCATCAAAACTAAAAGAGTCATAACAGTCCTGATGCAGGCTTAACCAGTGCAAAGTGTCAGCCAGATTTTCATCTACAATATAGGTTTTGGCATGGAAATCTTTGCTCATTTAAGCCTTCTCATCATGTGATACTGGTAATGATTTTAACGGATATGAGTTTAGATTAAATATAATGGATATAAAAAAGTGAGCATATTGCTCACTTTTTCTTGCAGTATTTTTTTAATCTCTTTGGGTACCACATTTGCGGCATTCCCAATCTGCCCCAATTTCCTCCATTTGCTGGTATTCATAAATGTGCAGACAAAATATTTTTTTTAATAATCGAAGCATTGCTAAAACTCCTGTAATTATTTTTTATCAGCTTCCTGATCTTTCTTCCTGAAACATCCATGATTTTGGTTTAAAAATCATATTATATTTATTAACATATTTTTACATTCTGTCAAATACACTTCATCTGCTTTTTAAAGTTTTCTTTCGATTCAAACATCATCATTTCATAGGTTACTGATTTATAGAAGTTATCTTTAATCAATAAGGTTTTTATAAGACAAGGAATTGAGCTTTAAACTATTCTATAGGCTATATAACGCCTGATTCAGTCAATATCAGGCTTAGAGAGATTCGAAAAAGACTGAAGATAGATTCAGGCTTTCTATAAATTCGTTCAAATAATTTTGTCGGAATCATTACAGTGTAGCTAACTACTAGCCAGAGTTTAATGCTTTTAAATTCCTTAAATTTCCTCTATAAAATTGAAATTTGAAAGCTGCTTTTTAGTTTGAAATAGATCATAAAAAAGTGAACCAGAATCTGCTTTAGTGCCAACTAAGAAGAAATGATCAAAATATTCTTCGCCTTTACCTGGAATGATCTATTACCTACTAAAAGATTTTTATAATGAATTTTTAGACCAAGCAAATTCGAATCGAGATCACGCATATCTACTTCCTTTGCCTATTTTAATGTGACGAAGTCGCATCTACAGCTTTGGTATAAGGTACTTCTTCACATTATTAGATTAATATAATCATCATAAAGTTAGAAAAAGGTTTGAAATGCGACAGGTTTACATTTCTTTTGATTCTTCACAAAAACAATAATAATTACCATGGGTGTAAATCATGAATTATTGTGAGAATAAGGAATGATGACAGAGCAAAATCTGATACTACACAGACAAAAAATTGATCAGCTACGCCAAAGCAGTAGTTTATCGCTATCTTATGCTGCACAGCTAGAACAGAGCATTCGCGCTGTCGATCAAAACCCAACAGTCTAGCTGCGTGTTTTCCAGCGAACATTACATGCCATCGGTCCAAGATATGGCCTGTTATGCTGCACCCATTATTGATCCGTATTCCAAACACATTCTGGGTGTAATTGCCTTATCCACTGAATGGCAAAAGCATAATAGCTTGGGTCTACTGGCAGCAGAACGCTGTGCCTCAATTATTCAATCTGCTTTACTGGAATCACAAAGACAGCGTTTATATATTCGTGCTTTTTTTGTCCCACAGGTCATTTTTAATGGTAAAGCTTTAACAATTACACCACGTCAGACTGAAATTCTTGCGATTTTAGCTTTATATCCACAAGGTTTAAGTATGGATAATCTGCATCAGGCGCTCTATGGTGAACGCAAAGTGAGTATGGGTACCTTAAAAGCAGAAATGTCACAACTTAGAGATCTTTTAGGTGGCATGTTGGGTTCACGGCCTTATCGTCTACTCGCTCATGTAGAAGCCGATTTCCTGCAAACAGAACAGTCTCTGGATGCCGGTTATATCGATTCTGCGTGATGCCATTTTTAAAGCAAATGAAACGGATGTATTGCTTAAACATGTAGCTCGTTTCCCCGAAGCAATTGATACAGTAAAACGCTTGATTGAATTGATGCCAAAGAGTCAGCCAGTGCATCAGGCATTACTTAAATTTCAGGATATTTAAATATTAGCAGTTATTTAATTTTAACTTTTATGCTTATAATAAATTTTCAATTGAGCTAAAAATTAAAAAATCACCCCATACTTTAAAATTTATAATTTTGATTGCTTTTCATTTAATAAACTGCGGACAGAAATCACTTATAGCAAGATATATGATTCTATTCTTATCAAACCTACAGTATATTATCCTGCTTCAGAATAAAAGTATTTAGTTTCTGTTTTTGAGCTAATTAAATTTTTGAGAAAAGAACAACGCCTGCTCCTTATCCCCTCAAGGATTTAGGATAAGCCAAAATGACCGTATGGAGATACGTTTTCTTGGCCCGCTTTCAAAAAGCCGTGAGCAGGGTCGTAAAAAAATGTAAGTCCATCGAGTGGAGAGTTGACTTACATAGAGGCTTACAGCGCCGTTTTAAAAAATTTTGACTACTTGTGCATCCCTAGCCTTATAAAATAAACATAAGGGATAAGTAAACCGTTTTTTTTTAATCTGTAATTTCCTAAAAGCTATGGTTTGATTCCTTCTATCATTTCTCTTTTATTATCAAAGGCCTTTACCGTAATAGAAGTATGGAATAAATCTGTAGAGAAACCTACCTACCAAAATCCTACCTTTTATGGGGTTATTCTATTTTCTAAATATACTGATAATAAACTTGGATCTGCTTCTATACTTTATTTAATTAATTACATAGTGCTTATATGGAATCTGGAATTAAAAAGCACTTAAGAGAGTTACCCTTAAGTGCTTGATAAATTTGGTGGGCCCAGACAGACTTGAACTGTCGACCAACGGATTATGAGCGAAGACAACAAACCATAAATTAATCAATATATTCAATAACTTAAATTCAATCAACATATAAAACCTGAATAAAATCAATAGTACCGCAAGCATTACCGCTAAGTGTAAGAAAAATAATTACTTCATATAAATATTGACGAAATTCTTCAGTAATAGGAAATGAATAAGTATAAGAAAAATAAGACCTACATCTGAGCAAAAACGTGACAAAAACCGCAAAAAGACCGCAAACTGAACTTTGACCACAAAGATAGACCACAGAAATGTAAGGTTTTATTGATAGACCACAAAGACCATTCATGTTTACTTTGCAAGGCTGATGACCGTAATATGTTTTTATCGTACCTTATCAGTCACGTTGAACTGCTGTCCTAAATTATTTCTTTACTTTAACTATCGCACCCACTGAGAATTTTACTTTAACAAAAATCCCCCCTAGGCGAATCCAACAGCGCTATATTTTTCAATCTAATTCTGAAATAACTCACCCATAAACAAAACTCCCCCCTCTTACCAGTTGCAATCATCACCGCTGTTCAAATACTTCTAATGAGTTATTTCATCAGAAGAAAATATAACGAAGAGACGATTTTAACTGGGGTTCATGTTGCCAAATAGGGGGAAGCTTATGTAACGATGTTGTACTAGGTAAGAACTTTAAGCAACAGGATCTAAATCCTCATATAAAGCAGTGAGCATTTTCTTTCGCTTACGTTCCTTCTGTTCTGAATTAACTATGACGCTGCCCGTATAATTGTCGTAGTCACATCCTTTGATATGTATTGTTGCAACTGTAGCCTCAAGTAAAGAGTATTTACTTAAGCTCACATAGTCGTATCCTCCAACCCCTATACCCAGAACATTGAGATATCGTTTGGCCGCTTGCTTTCTATTTTTATCTTCAACATAAAAATATTTCGCTATATAGTTTAACGCTTTAGTTTCAGTAACATTGATATCTCCCGTCTCATAGTCATACTGAAGACCTTGAATCAGTTTTTGCTTAATAATCGTTATCATGGGAATGTGACTATTTTTTTGCACAGATTTAATCGACTGAATAAGTAATGACTTAGCTCTAACAGGAGTAATTTTATGCGTACCACCTAGATTCTTTTTATGAGAGGAGACTATTTTTTTGGTCATTTCAATCACAAATAAGTTGCTTGCATAGGCATTGCCTACTGCAATAACCTTTTCATATTCTTTTTTCTGCAAAATACTCTTAATGTCTGAAATGTTGGAGATATGACAAGCTAATCGTATAATTTGCGCTAAGACATTTGCCGTTTCTTTCGCATGTTTAACCTTATATTTGTAGGCTCTATTCAATAAAAAATCTTCATCGTCTTTTACCTTTTTAATCAAGTCCTCCGCACGATCTTTAATATCTTCAAAGGTCGGATCATTCGAAGAGCGTAAAAAAATATACAGTGCATCTTCGATACATTCTTGATAAGTCTTATCGGATAGTTCTTGCTGTTCATGAAAGAATAGTTCAATTTGAGAGGATGTAACTGTGCTTGCATCCTCAAAATCACGAACATTACATGAAGGTAAAAGCTGCTTGATTCGCCATTTTAGGTACTTGAATTCTTGGTAACATTTGGCACTGTCTCTACGGTACGAGTTAGCAACAAGACTCGCATAATTCCGTTGAGCCTTGCCATCGCAGACAATAAATAGTTTGCAATCAAATAAATCTTTGAAAGTCTCATTTAACCTTTTTATCTTTTCATATATATTCATTTTTTTGATATCTTCATCGAAGCTGATACTGATATCATCGATTAATCCAGAAGTGAGTTCTGCCACTTGAGATACTCGGCTTAAATAGTTTTCCAGACTCTTTAAATGTTTATCATGCATCTTTTGTACAGATTCTTTCCCTCTTTCAATAGGAGTATGCATCAGAAGAAAACAAGGAATACTAGCCTGTCGTAATCGACCAAGAAATTGTACAACCTCTTCTGGATGTGCCTGTTTACCAACAAGAATCATTGAATCTAATTCGACTTCATCATTATTTAAATTCACAGCCTCATCCATAATTGAAGTCGTAAAAACAATGTCAATAACATTTGAAATCTTCTGTTGCTTAAACATTTTATCTACTTGAATATCTTCTTTATTTTTACTATGCACCACCAAACACTTACACTTGTACTGTGTTTCAAAGAACAAAGCTGATTTTTCACATTTTTCGCGTGAATTAAGACGAACGATAATAGTTTTCTTTCTATTATCTGCCTTATCCTTCCTTACGGCTGTTAAGCGATCAATGATAAATTGAATATAGGTATATTGGTCACCTTTCGACAAATAGCGTAATTCAATCTGCCTCCTAATCGGATTACTCTGTTTAACATGAACCGTATGATTGATTTCAACTTCTAATTGACTAAATAACTCTGGTGTAAAGGTTGCTGTCAACAACAAAATACTTGGGAAACCCTTATCGTGCATTACATTAATGATGGGCATTAACGCTTCATCACGAAATGATCCAGATGAATATAATTTATGGCATTCATCAATGACCAGAAGTGTATCTTCTAGTTTATTCTTCGGAAGCAATTCTCGTATTTTTTCAAATTTATCATAGGTCGCTACAATGACTCCTTTGAACTTTTCCAGCGAGTTATTCGGAGAATAGTCTGCGTAGAAAAATTTATATTTTTGGCCATGTTTACTCTCTGAATAAGCATTCTGGAGTTCTTGTACTTTTGCTTGAGTTGGTACAATCATAAGAATCGTCTTATATTGTTTACTTAAGTCCTCCATCGTGAATGTGGTTTTTCCTACTCCTGTTGGAGCAATCAAAAGTGTGGTTGCATCTCGATCAATTTCGAGCTCAAGTGAGCTTAAATATTGTCCTGATTCTAAGTTATAGCAAATTTCTGACATGAGTTATCCTTAGGACATACCGACCAAGGTATGTCCTTTATGTAAAAAGAAAGAATGAATGAAGGAATAAACGTGTTTGTTATAGCAGTGCTTTGGGACGGGCTTTATCTATATGCATAGACAGTTTTTCGGATGCTTCGCGCAAAGTATCCTGTCGCATATGTGCATAGCGCTGGGTGGTTAAGGGAGATGCATGACCTAACAGATGTTGGACTAGGTAAATATCATAACCACTATTTACGGCCATACTGGCAAAGTTGTGCCGCAAATCATGAATACGGAATTTTTCAATATTTGCAGCCTTCAAAATAGCGTCAAAACATTTACGAATATCGTTGAATGGCTTTCCAGAGACTGGATTGGCAAAAACATAATCATATTTACGTGACATAGTGCGAATGATTTGCTGCGTTTTCGTATTTAGCTGAATAATTCGTGGTTTCCCAGATTTATTTTCATTCAGTTTCCATAGTCCTTTTGGTAAGTCCAGATCAGTCCATTTAAGGTTTAACACCTCTCCTTTCCTAGCACCCGTGAGTAGCAGCATTTCAACAATACTGACAATAATCTGATTCTTGATACCATACTTATGATAGTTTTCCAGAACATCCAGTAAACGTTCTAACTCATCATCACTTAAGTATCGTTCAATCTGATTTTGCTCCGTATACTTTTTCACCCGTAGCATTGGATTGGTGTCAATTAACTCCCGTTCAAAAGCTAAACTAAAAATACTACTCATTAAAGCTCGCGTACGGTTAACTGTTGCATTGGCACGCTCTTTATTTTTGACAGCCAGTAGTACATCTGAAAGCACAGCAGTAGAAATTGAATTAATGAGCTCTGATCCGATAGAGTCCTGTAAATGATTCCGAAATCTTGATTCGTCATCTTTCCAAGATTTTTTATTTTGTTTTGCTAAAGGTAAATAAGTTTGTAGCATGAAGTCTGTCAAAGTAGGGATTGAAGCTATACGCTCTTTCTCAGCACATGGATTAATCCCTTTGGCCAACAATCGCTGATAACCATTAGCCACCTCGATAGCTTCATCCAATGACATTATTGGATATTTACCTACCTTTAATGATTTTTTCACACCATCAAAATTAAAACGAAACAAAAATGTTTTACTCTGGGTAGAAACAATCACTTTTAAGCCTTTACATCCCTCTACCGAATATTCATGTTTTGATTTACCCAATGGCAATGAGTAAGCATCCATGGATAGACCTTGTAGAGAAGGATGAAAATTCTGTGAATTTTTCAGGGTATGACGATTAACCTTAATATTCATATCTTTACTCCTTTGTCTGAATACAGAGTTGATTTAAAACCTTTTCTAAATCAAATAAATAATATCTACGTCATTTCGAATTAAACGCAGATTCAGTAACTCATTGAGTGACGTTAGTTCAGAATAAATTTTTAAAGAATATATGCTCCCAGTCTTGAAAGCCGGACGCATAATCACGGCTGTTCAAAATGGACTATGTGTAGATCAGCTATAAAGCATCAAAAATCTGTAGGAACCTGATGCGTGAGAAAATCTTCTTCCTCTTCTTCCTCTTCTTCCTCATACTCATCGTCGAGTCCCAGAAGAAATTTTTTCCGATGACTCAAAAAATGAATGCGAACATTTCTTTCCTCCTCTACGTCGTAGGTAGATGGAGAATGACCAGCCTCATATAAAAGTTCATTTATTTGATCAACAGTTAGTTCAGGTTTGTCTCGATGTGGTGTAGGTACATTTAACTTGTTCATTGAAATTCCCGTAATGGTTGTTTGGAACAAGTACAGTCTACCAATCAATCACACTTTACAATAAACGTTTTGCAGTTTATTATTTAATTACAATTATTATTTTATTATCAATAATATAAGATATATAATAACTTATTATTTATAGCTGCATTTATTCTTATGGCAATTCCAAAGCATGTCTTCAACATTTTGAATCAGAATATTGACCTAGTATTCAGCAATCGATTAACAGCAAAACATTTAATCGAACTTGCAATCCCGTGTCAGGCTCATGGCGACGATATTCTTTCGATTAATCAGTGCTTAAACCCATATTGCGGAAAACGCATTAAAAATCAAAGACAGGCGTATTACTATTTAAGTCAGTTCAAAACAGATCATCCCTATGCACAAGTTTCAAAACCATTTAATAGCTCTGTAATTGATTCAGAGTTCTTGCATAAACTCGTCACTAGATCTTATGACAGACATGGCTTCATTCTTCCGTTTAATCAAAATTTCAAGGAAAAGAAAAAAACGAGTGATCAAGAATTTTATATATTCATGGCTGATATTCTGAATACTGATGGATTCAAAAATTCTGGCGAACTATATCAACGGTTTATCCAAAAATTTAGTCATAAGTATGAGGTGAATCGAGATAAACCTCGAAGCACAAAATACTCAGTACAGAATAAGTATGAAATGGTCGAGGGTAATTTCTATATCAGCAGAAAGACATTTAACTGTTATCTAAGAGGTTTTTTTGAACAGAATAAAACCCAAATGTCCCAGTTCAAGTATAAAATTCTGAAGTCACCCAACACAAAGATTGGATATTACACTCGCAAAAATAGAACTAAAAAAATCATTTCTAGTGAAATCTCGAAATAGGCAGACCCAAGGACTAGTAGACCCTTAACCTGCTTATCCTGTACACCTATCAAGCCTTAGCAACAGAAGAAAAAGAAAAAAATACCGTAAAGCCGAAAAGCTTTACGGTTCATTTTACGGTACGTGCTACGGTCAATAGTCACTGGGCAGTAAGATCGTGGTTACTGATCGATCAGCTTCGGTTATGATCCAGATTTTATCCTTGGAAAAGTTGTAGCTGGATAGGATACGTAATTGCATCAGCAAAGCTTCTTCATTGGATTCCCGATCTTCTTCACACACATCACCCCAATCTCCCTGATGATGTCGTGCAAGTAATGCCAGTAAGTCAATGTTTTCAGCTTCAGCGAAGCAAAGTGCATTCGGTGTAGACACGACTTGGCCTAAAGCAAATAAGTTTCGCTTGGTCATAAAATTCGCTCAGATTAAAGTTAATAGTGGGGTTGCTACGTCAGGAGTGGTGTTACAGGTCTACATCACTTGTAGTTGATGTTGTTCAAAAATAGCTTTCGGAACATAGACTAAAATGCCTTCATTGTCGTTAAGCATGATGTAGATCTCAAACCAATCCTTCTTCTTTTCAACAAACTCAATCTCTCCCATGTTCAGCTTTTCAGAAAGACTGAAGCTAAGATTTTCAAAAGGCTGAATCAGGTCTTGCTCATCTTCACAAACAACAAACCACCCATGTAGGGTGGCTTGATAAGGTTCTTCATACTGATGCTCAAGGATTTGCATCGTTTCAAGAATGGCATGAGCTATGGGCTGTTCATGCACTTTCTGGATATCTGATTTACTCTTGATCAATTGCATCTTCACTTCCCTCATCCATCGAAGTAGATTCAACTTTTTCAGCAGCTTTATGCTGACGCTTTTTTGTGGATTTCAGTCCAGTAGTTTTATCAGCGTGAGATGAATCGATATCTTCTTGCCCTGCTTTCACATGGCTTTCCAGACCAATTGACCAGAGTTCATAGTCTTCATTGACTTCCAGCAAACGCGCAGTTTGTGGATGGGTATGAATCACGTTCTGATCGACCAGTACAGCCCCTAAAAAACTTGAGTTATTGACTGACTTACCAATGAACAGTGATTTCAATGCGGTAGCATGGAAAGGCTTGCCTTCTTGGTATAACTTACCAAGCAGTTGAATAATGTCATCGACTTTGATCAGTTCTGCACTAAAGCCTCCTGTAGATTCATTCTTGCTTAATGCAATACCAAAAGACTGATCTTCACTGTGTTGCCATAATTGATAGTGCAGTTGACCTTCGGCACGATCAGACAATTTATTGCAGGTAAAAGTATGAATCAGGTTATAGCCTATTTTGTCATGAATACGTGGTTGCATGGTTTTGATTCCTGTAGACGTAAAAAATCCCAATACACCGAATGGCATATTGGGATAGATAAAATGGAAATGGTTTACTTATAAGATGACTTTCAATACAGCACAGACTTTGGTCACGTTATCACTATCCATATCATTGCAGACACGAATAGCATTCGCTATGGATTGGGTTTGATGATGCGGAATACATTCCAATACATCTGACACTGACTCAAGTTCTGGATAATATTTTTTCATGGTCACTCCTTTGGCTTCAGACCACATAAATAATATCTTCAAGAAATACGGTTTCTTACAGCTATGAATAAAAAGCTGAATAGGCTAGACCTATACGCCAAAATCTGTCGCAATACTCTTTTTATTACATGATAAAAATAGTATTTATCGGTAAACTAACCACAATTTGCTTCATATTTTAATAAGGTTCAAGATGACCCAGGTTCAATTGCAACAACTACAAAGACAGCTTTGGAATATTGCCAATGATTTACGTGGAAAAATGGGTGCGGATGAGTTTCGTGACTACATCCTCGGTTTCATTTTCTTCAAATATCTGTCTGAAAAAGCAATTACCTTTGCCAATGAGCTTCTGAAAGATGAAGGCATGGCGGAAAAGTACAATGAATTGGATGAAAGTAACCCTGACCATGCAGAACTGATTGAAGGCATCAAAGAAAACTCGGTAGATGAAGTGGGTTATGCCCTATCTCCTAGCCAGCTTTTTCATACCCTTGCAGAACGTGGCCGTCAAAATCAATTTATTCTGGATGACTTGGCCGAAACACTAAGAGCGATTGAACGTAGTACATTAGGTGCTGAGTCTGAAGATGACTTTGCTAACCTTTTTGAAGACCTTGATATCAACTCAACTAAGTTGGGTAACAACGCCAATGACCGTAATGAGTTAATCAGCAAAGTACTCACTCATCTGGACAATATTGATTTTGACTTGAGTAACTCAGAATCTGATGTTTTGGGTGATGCTTATGAATACCTGATTGGCGAATTTGCTTCTGGTGCAGGTAAAAAAGCAGGTGAATTCTACACCCCTCAAACTGTATCTACCCTCCTTGCTAAAATTGTCACACAAGGCAAAGATCGCTTACGTTCTGTATATGATCCGACCTGTGGTTCAGGTTCTTTGCTATTACGTGTTAAACGTGAAGTCAAAGACGTAGATATGATCTTTGGTCAGGAGATGAACCGCACCACCTATAACTTGGCACGTATGAACATGATTTTACATGATGTGCATTTTGCCAAGTTTGATATCAAGCAAGAAGATACACTGACACGTCCTCAGCATATTGATATGCGCTTTGATGCTGTAGTAGCTAACCCTCCTTTCTCTGCAAAATGGTCAGCAGATCCTATTTACTTACAAGATGAGCGTTTCAGCCGTTATGGTAAGTTAGCTCCAAGTTCAAAAGCGGATATGGCTTTTGTTCAGCACATGCTTCATCAATTGGATGAGCAAGGCACGATGGCTGTTGTTCTTCCGCATGGTGTATTGTTCCGTGGTTCAAGTGAAGGTGTGATTCGTCAATACCTGATTGAGAAAATGAATGTGGTAGATACCATCATTGGTTTACCTGCCAACATCTTCTATGGCACATCTATTCCAACCTGTATCTTGGTGCTCAAGAAAAATCGTACCCATACAGGTGATATTCTGTTTATTGATGCTAGCAATGACTTTGACAAACAGAAGAACCAAAACAAGTTACTGCCTGAGCATTTGGATAAGATTATTGATGCCTTTACACAGCGTGAGAACATCGATAAATATGCCAAAGTTGCGACACTGCAAGAAGTCAAAGACAATGACTACAACCTGAATATTCCACGCTATGTCGATACTTTTGAAGCGGAAGATGAAATTGATCTGAATGCCATTGCACAGCAACTCAAAGACCTTGAGCAGCAAAGCCAAAAAACTGATGAAGTCATTGCTGAATACTGCAAAGAACTTGGTATTGATTCACCTTTTGCGGAGGTGAAGTAATGGCTACACCAAAGTTAAGATTCAAAGAATTTGATGGGGATTGGAGTTCAATAGCAATTGGCAATCTATTAAAAATAAAATCAGGTTTAGGCTTTAAAGCTGAAGAATATACGACTGAAGAAGCTATACGATTGTTACAGATCGAAAATGTGGGATATGGGGCTGTGAAGTGGACACATAATGTTAAATATGTACCACATGATTATTTATCTATACATTCTGAGCTGGTTTTAAAAGAGGATGATATTGTTTTAGCTTTAAATAGACCAGTTACTAATGATCAACTCAAAATAGCGAAGTTGACTAAAGATGATGGTCCATCAATTCTTTATCAACGTGTTGGAAAATTAGAATTTACGAAAAATGAAATTGATCATAATTTTATTTTTCAGATTTTTCAAAAAGAAGTTAAAAGCTATGTTCTAAATAGTTCGATCGGTAGTGATCAACCTTTTATTTCAACAACAGATTTATATAAACATAAAATAACTTTACCTGCTCAAAAAGAACAAACCAAAATCGCCTCTTTTCTATCAGCAGTAGATGAAAAAATCAGTCAATTGACACAAAAACACCAACTCCTCAGCCAATACAAACAAGGCATGGTGCAAAAGCTGTTTAGTCAGCAGATTCGTTTCAAAGCCGATGATGGGAGTGAGTTTGGGGAGTGGGAGGATATACAACTCAAAGATATTTCCCATCGTATTACCAGAAAGAATAAAGAGCTGAATCAAAATGCTCTGACTATTTCTGCCCAGTTAGGTTTAATAAACCAACAAGAATATTTCAGCAAACAAATTGCTTCACGCGATTTAAGTAAATACTACTTATTACACAAAGGTGAGTATGCTTATAACAAAAGTTATTCGGCAGGCTATCCAATGGGAGCGATTAAGCGACTAAAACTTTATGATAAAGGAGTCGTTTCAACACTCTATATTTGTTTTTCACTTAATGAATATATAAATTCAGACTATTTTGAGCAGTTTGTTGAAAGTGGTCTCTTGGTTCCTGAACTTGAAAAAATTGCTCAAGAAGGTGCAAGAAATCATGGTCTTCTTAATATAAGCCTACAGGAGTTCTTTGAAGTTAATCTAAAAATGCCCAGTTTAGATGAACAAGCCAAAATCGCTAATTTCCTTTCTGCGATTGACCAAAAAATTGACGTTGTTTCACAGCAAATTGAACAAGCCAAACAATGGAAAAAAGGCTTGTTGCAGCAGATGTTTGTATAAGGAATAGAAATGACCCACGGAAAAAGTATCAAGCTGTTTCTGGTTGATGGTTCGATTAATGGCATCCTGACGGCTGAAATCATCAACTGGACTGGTCATGTTCTTTCAGCACCACGCACTAAACTCTTGGATCTCATCCAGCGAGAAGAATGTGCCAGAACAGGTATCTATTTCCTTGTGGGTCAAGATCCCGAAGACTCATTACCAAGCGTCTATATTGGTGAGTCGGATGATGTTGCTAACCGTTTGAAACAGCATAACCGTACTGAAGATGCAGGTGGAAAGGACTTTTGGGAAAAAGTATGTCTGGTCACAGGTAAAGACCAAAATATCACCAAAACCCACATTAAGTACCTTGAAAGTCGCTTGATCGATATTGCGAAGCGTAGCGGACAATGCCTACTCAAAAATGGCACAGCACACCTCTACAACCGCTTACCTGAATCAGATACAGCGGATATGGAATACTTTCTGGAACAAATACAAGTGGTTCTCCCTGCCCTTGGATATACATTCCTCAAGGAAATGAAATATCCAAGTGAACAGCCAAAAGTACATAATATTGCTCCTGCTTCAGTGGAGAACTTCAACACAGAAGCAGATTTCTACCTATCCGCAAGAGATATCCAAGCCAAAGCAAAAATCATTGATGGTGAGTTCTATGTACTCAAAGGCTCCCAAGTACGTAGAGATGTCAGTCAACCTACACACAACTACATGAAGAACCTTCGACCACAGTTGTTTGAAAATAACATCATTGATCCAAATACCTATACGTTCAATCAAGACTATTTATTTTCAAGTCCATCAGCAGCAGGCGCAGTCATCTTGGGAAGAGCATGTAATGGTCGTAAAGAATGGAAAGATTCGACCAACCATCTGACTTATGAAACATGGCAACAAAACCAAGTTGAGCGTGTAATTCAAGAATAAATGAAATTGTGGGGGTAAAGCGGTAAATGTCAGTACAAAGCGAAGAACAACTTGAAAATGAATTGATTCAGCACTTAAACACCTTAGGCTATCGTCAAGTTGATGTAAAAGATGAAAAGCAGCTCCTGATCAATCTCAAAACCCAGATTGAACAAGCCAATGGACTTTCTGTACTTTCTGAAAATGAATGGGGACAGATTCTCAATCATCTGAAAGCTGGTAATAGCTTCAATTGTGCCAAAGTGCTACGTCATCGCTTTCCAGTGAACTTTGATGATGGTTCAACACGACATATTGACTTCCTGTTCTCGGATGCAAGTAAGAACATTTACCAAGTAACACATCAAATTGCGATTGATCATTCCAGTATCAATGGGCATACCAGTCGCTTTGACGTTACCCTGCTGATTAATGGCCTACCGTTGGTTCAAATTGAACTGAAACGTGCCGGTGTAGAACTCCCTGAAGCATTCAATCAAACGCAGCGCTATGCCAAAGCAGCCTATGGCAGTGGTACAGGCTTATTCAACTATATTCAGCTTTTTGTGATCAGTAATCGTGATCATACGCATTACTATGCCACAGGGACAAATAACTTCGAATTTACCTTTCCTTGGGCAAACTTTGACAACAAGCATGTCCACAAAATCGATGCTTTTGCTGATACCTTTCTGAACCACTCGCATATTACTCAGATGCTGACTGAATATATGGTGATTCTGGAGGCAGAAAAGCGCTTAATGGTACTTCGCCCCTACCAGATTTATGCAGTACAGCAAATTATTCAACGTGTACAAACAGCCCAAACTCACGGCTATATTTGGCATACTACAGGTTCAGGTAAAACATTAACTTCATTCAAAGCCAGTCAATTGATCATGCGCTTGCCTGAAGTCGAAAAAGTGCTATTTGTCGTGGATCGTAGTGATCTGGACACGCAAACAGTGCGAGAGTTCAATGCTTTCAAAAAAGATAGTGTTGATACCACCAAGAATACCAATACTCTGGTCAATCAATTGGGCCAGAAACATGACAAGCTCATTGTAACGACCTTGCAGAAGCTCAATATTGCGATTAGTTCGGATCGCTATGCAGATAAAATTGCCTATCTGAAAGACAAGAAAGTCGTGATTATTTTTGATGAATGTCATCGTAGTCAATTTGGTGATACGCATCGTAATATCAAACGCTTTTTCAACCATGCACAAATGTTTGGCTTTACCGGCACACCTATTTTTGAAACAAACAGCCAACTTAAAATTGATTCCAAGGCTGTGACCACCAACGCACTATTTGATGAATGCCTGCATACATATGTGATTACCGATGCAATCCGGGATGGGAATGTATTACCTTTCCAGATTAGCTACCTAGGTAAGTACACTACAAATGGTATCGAAACCAGTCACAATTATGAAGAAGATGTTGAAGGTATAGACACCAAAGAACTGTTTGACAATCCAGAACGTCTGGAGATGATCACTCGCTATATTGTCGACAATCACCACATAAAAACCAAGAACCAGAACTTCACTGCCATGTTCTGTGTAAGTTCAGTCGATGTACTGAATCAATACTATGCGCTATTTGAAAAAGTACAGCAGCAAAAGCAACAAGAGGCAGAAGACCAAGGTCGAATCTTTAAGCCTCTCACTGTGGCAACTATATTCTCCTTTGCAGCCAATGAAGAACTCAAAGTTGAAGATAGTAATGGTTTGATTGATGAAGAATCTGCTGATATCCCAACAAGAATCAGTCAATCCAACCGTGACAAGCTCGATGGCTATATTGCGAAATATAATGTTCAATTTGGACAAAGTTTTAACTCAGGTGATGAGTTTTATGCCTATTACCGAGATATTGCCAATCGGGTACGCAAAAAAGAAATCGATATCCTCTTGGTCGTGAATATGTTCCTGACAGGTTTTGACTCAAAGACTTTGAATACCCTGTATGTGGATAAGAACCTCAAATATCATGGTCTGATTCAAGCATTTTCACGCACAAATCGCATCCTGAATGCAGACAAGCCATTTGGCAACATTGTCTGCTTCCGCAATCTGAAACAAGCTACAGATAAAGCCCTAGCACTGTTTTCAAACAAGGCTGAAGCAGAAAAGATAGTATTGATTCCAAGCTTTGAAAGCATCAAGGAAAAGTACAACGTTGCTGTTGCTGAATTACTTAAGATTGCCCCTGACCCAGACAAGGTGCTGGAACTGTCGACAGAAGAGCAGCAATTGCAGTATGTGAAGGCTTTCCGTGAAGTCATGCGGATCAATGCACAACTGGAAAACTTTGTTGAATACGATCAGGATGACACTGACTTGAACAAAGCTGAATTTCAGAAGCATACCTCACAATACAAGTACCTCTATACCAATACTCGTGTCGTACAACCGAAAGACAAAGTTTCGGTACTGAATGATGTGAACTTCCAACTGGAACTCATTCACAAAGATACAATCAATGTCGGCTATATCCTGAATTTACTGCAATCTGCAGTCAACAACACCGATCAGAAACAAAAGCAAAAATATCGTGCCCAGGTGCAGGATCTACTGGCAAATAATCATACGCTGTATGACAAACAGGAACTGATCCAAAAGTTTCTGGATGAAAATATTCCACGTATGATCACAGGGCAAAGTGTAGAAGAAGCATTTGCACAATTCTGGGATGTAGAAAAGGAACGAGCGATTGATGAGCTTTGTCAAAAAGAAGCAATCAAGCCTGAAGTGTTCAAACAAGTGATCGGTAAATATGAATACACCAAACGTCTGCCAAGTCGTGAAGATGTGAATAATCTACCTATTACTCGCCCCAAGATTTCAGAGCGTAAGACACTTATGAATACGCTAGTAGTCAAGACCAGACAATTCATCGAGAAGTTCTATACTGGGCTGTAGTTTCCATTGGCCCTTGAACAATATACATATCTAAGCAAACTCCCCAACCAAAACTGGTTTTAGCCCTATATCATCGGGCTAAGATCAGGTAAGCATAAATTCCCCATCCCCACACTAAAACTCATTTCTCTGCTCATAGCGAAACTTGATGATCAATCTTTATGATCGTTTTTTATTCATCAATTACGATACTCACATCGAAAGTGAGAATATAGTGAAATGAAAATGGGCGCTGTATTTTCTGATATTTGAGTTTAGCCCATCGGATTATCGAACAAATGGACCACATATGGTCTATGAAAATCCGGTGGTCTAGAATCTTCAGGCAACAAAAAACCCCATAAACCAAAGGCTTACGAGGTTGAATGTGGTGGGCCCAGACAGACTTGAACTGTCGACCAACGGATTATGAGTCCGCTGCTCTAACCAACTGAGCTATAGGCCCTATATAGGCTGAATTTGTTATATTTCAACTAGTTCAGGCGCATTGAATACTAGCCAAGATTAGATCAAAAAACAAGTACTTTTCTTGCTGCTTGCACACTTAGCCAGCAATCATTTTTTATCTTTAATAACTGTTCTGTTTAGGATTTAAGACTTCAGTCTAAGTTGAGCTAGCAAAAGCCTCATATGACATCTATATTTTCTATTTAAAATAAAGAGAGCTGTGCTAATTATTCGAATATCAAATTAATAAATTGATCGCTTTTACGTCTCAATACAATCATAACCAATAAAAATACCAACTATTATGTATAGAAATACAATCTCAGAAGATATTCTTTAAAAAGTTATAAAGACTAAAATTCCGATTCCAATTTCTCGTCTTTACGCAAATCCATATAGATTTCGATTAAAGACCATACAATAACCAGTGCTAAAAGAAGCATTGAGAACGTGAAAGCTGTAATATACGTCATAGGTTTCAATATCAGAGAGAAAATGACCACAAAATAGAAAAGACACAATTTCTTCTTTTCTTTGACAAAAGTCTAATAACTAAAATTTGTGCTGGATAGTCATTTTTTCATCATTTTAAGACTTATTTTATATAAGATGATATATACTAATGATTATTAAGTATTTATTTATATCTTTCAGGTCTTAAAAAACTATTGAATATACTTTTTTGATCTTGGATTTTTCATATTATTAGGGTCTGTTGACATTTACTGTTCATAATTAAACCTATAAAGGTAGCCATAAAAATATACAGGCTAAAGCAACAGAACTTTGATAATTTCTTGTGATCTTGTCATATCGAGGAGCTATTCCGCTAAATTGCTTTAATCTACAAAACATATTTTGG
>NZ_DCRI01000002.1:0-41786 GCF_002324975.1 Acinetobacter sp. UBA1496
GCTAAAGTAACTGCATAATCGCTGATTGTGTAAAAAAAAGCGTCTCTTTGGGACGCTTTTTTTATATCTGTAAATTTAACTTACTTATTTTCAAGCCATATTTAAATTGTCTAACAATATATTTACAAGCTGTCCTTAAGTGATATTTCACTGACCTTATCTGCCCTTATGTGAAAAATTCAACGCAGTAATATAACTATAAGAATTTTAATAATTAGATTTCAGGTCTATATAGAACTGATGGGAGTAAGTGTATGAATGCTCAAGTGAAAATTACCAACCGTGCAGGCGCAAGTTTTCCGGTACGTCGTATGAGTTTTGATTTTGATCAAGTGCCAGAGTACTGGATGAATGATTCAGCAGGACTGACTCACTTTATGACTGCACTCTCTGCATTATTCCCGGCAGGCGAAAAATTCTTTATTGATTCTGTTCGCGCTGTACGTCAGCATCCAGCAATTAAAGACAATGAAGCATTGCAAAAAGAAATTTCTGCCTTTATTGGTCAGGAAGCCATGCATACCCAGGAACATGTTGGCTTTAATGCCTCAGCGCAACGCCATGGCCATGACGTTGATACGCTAGATCATTATACTGACCGAGTCATTCAAACTGCACGCAAAATCTTTGCGGCAGTCGGTAAGCCAGTTGGTATTACCCAGGAAATGGTCGACCTCACTGCTACGACTGCACTAGAACATTTTACTGCGACCATTGCATCTCAGTTACTAACCAATCAGCATATTCAGGAATTGATGAAAGATGACACCATGAAAACCATGTGGCTCTGGCATGCAATTGAAGAGAATGAACATAAGGCCGTGGCCTATGATGTATTCGAAGGTGTTTTCGGTAAAGGTTTAAAATCTTATCTACTGCGTACCACTTCACTGGTTGCAGCGATGGTCACGCTATTCTTTGTACAAAGCTACTTCGTATTGCGTTTATTGAAAGAAGACCTTCAGTTAAGCCTTCAATCTTTAAAAGAAATCTATACTTATGGTTATAGTCCATCTAAAGGAATTATTACCGGTATGGGCAAAGAAATGTTGATGTACTTTAAACCTGGTTTTCATCCAAATGATCATGACACCCATAGCTTATTGCAAAGCTGGAAACAAAAACTGGGCCTTTAATTTGAAACTAGATTAAAAAACTGAAGAGCAATCTAAGTTGCTCTTTTTTTTGCTCGATTTTTTAAATAAAGTTTCTATAATGCGGAGGTTAATTCTAGATAAGATGAACGAAGATGATTCGTTTGATGCAAGCTGCGGATGTACCAGCCGTTGCCAAGATTGAAACCAAAGTACAATCCCATCCCTGGACCTTTAAACAATTTGAAGATGCTGTTACTGTCTATCAAAGCACTGTGATTGAGCAGGCAGGGCAGGTCGCAGGGTTCTGCATTTTACAGCCAGTATTGGATGAAGCCAATTTATTACTGATGGCGATTGATCCTGCGCAACAGGGTAAGGGATTGGGTTATCAGCTATTAGATGAATCCATCCAGTTGCTGAAAAATAATCCGGTACAGATCTTTCTGGAAGTACGTGAAAGCAATACTGCTGCGATTAAATTGTATGAAAAAACCGGTTTTCATCAGATTGACCTGCGCAAGAACTATTATCCGAATACGAATGGCACTCGAGAACATGCCATTATCATGGTGAAGTCCTGTACTGACGATTTTGCCAGCTTGTTTAAATAATATTCCGGCTCTTATTTGACGACTAACTTACTTGATGATGGGGTTATTCCATCCGCTAGGCAAAGTCGTCATCAAGGAGTTTCCCAGATGTTCAATCTCCACCAGGGTAAGGGTGCGGTTTAATCGGCGCCATTGCCCGTCGATCAATAATTCAAGTGGCAGGTATTGAGACTTGTAGTTCATTTTGGCTGAATGTGGAACCCAGTAGCCTAGATAGACAAACTGCAAACCAAGTTTTTGAGTGTGTTCAATCTGTTTCAGAATTGCAAAGGCACCAAGAGAGCGGCGGTTCTCATCAGGGTGAAAGAAAGTATACACCGCTGAAACCCCATCATCGAGCAGGTCACAAGTCGATACACTGATCAGACGGTCATCTTTCCATAATTCCAGAAAGAAACTATCGGTACAGCTTTGCAGTAAAAACTTTTCGAACTGGTCACGGCTAGGTGGATACATATCACCATCTGCATGGCGTTCATTAATATAACGTTCATAGAGGGCATAATGTATATCTGTGGCCTGTTCAGGATGGGTAATTTTAACCGTCAAATCCTGATTACGTTTCCAGGCTTTTTTTTGCGAGCTGTTCATTTGGAATCCATGAACAGGAATACGTGAAGATAAACATTGACGGCACAGGTGGCATTCAGGCCGATAGACAAAATCACCACTACGACGGAAGCCGGTACGAGAAAGCTCGGACAGCGTCACTACATCAATACGGTGCGCTGGATCAAGAAAAACCATGCGCGCGGACTTGTTCGGCAGATAGCTACAGTCATGCGGCGGCGTAATATAATACTGTAAATCGTTCAGCAGGGACTGTGGTTGATAAGAGTTCATAACAAGTGCCCTCTGTTATTTTCATTCACTTAATCGCGCAGACTGCGCTATTGTTTTACTTGAAAATACACCGTCTTGATACTTTTTCCAATTGATCGCAGGCTGTTTTATCACATCTTGTAACGATTTAAGATATGTAAGGCGAGAAATTGTACAGGCACCTAGACTCATCAAGTGATCATTCACCAATTGACAGTCAATCCAGGGTAGCTGATTTTCTCTGCCAATCAGCATCAGTGTATAAAAAGCCATTTTAGAAACATCGGTTTGGGTACTAAACATGGATTCACCAAAGCAGCCCTTGCCGATAGTCACCCCATAGAGTCCACCTACTACGCGATCTTCATCCCAAACCTCAATACTATAACCATAACCTGCATCAAACATGTCGCAATAACCTTGAATGATCTCTTCACTAATCCAGGTCTCATCTGCATAAGCGCGAGGCAATGAGCAGGAACGGATCACTCTTTCAAAAGCATGATTCACCGTAATTTTATAATCCTGCTTTTTCATGCTTCGAAGTAGCGATTTGCTTGGATGATAATCCTCTGGCCGGATAATGCAGCGTGGTTCCGGACTCCACCAACAGATCGGATCACCTTCAGAAAACCAGGGAAACAGACCATGGGTATAGGCCTCATACAAAGTAGAAGGGGAGAGGTCTGCACCGATACAAATCAGGCCTTCGCCTTCAAGATCCGCTTCTTCAGGATTGGGGAAAATGTACTGTGAAGGAGGAAGAAGATGCATGCAGAATCCTGATCTTGTAATAGACTGTTTTTATCATACATAAAAAAACCGCCCATGATGGACGGTCTTTTTATTTTCGCTGCTTAGTCTAATTTGCCCATGGCATCAAGATATTTTTCTGCATCCAGTGCCGCCATACAGCCTGAACCTGCAGAAGTAATCGCCTGACGATAGATACTGTCTGCAATATCGCCTGCAGCAAATACACCTGGGATAGAAGTTTGAGTGGCATTGCCCGCGGTACCGCTTTGCACCTGAATATAGCCATCACGCAGTTCTAGCTGGCCTTCAAACATGGTGCTATTTGGTTTATGACCAATAGCAACAAACAGACCCGAAACTTCAACATCCTGAGTTGAATCATCTTGAGTAGATTTTAAACGCACCGCAGTGACGCCAGTGGTATCACCCAACACTTCTTCTACCTGATGATTCCAGATAATACTGATTTTGCCTTCTTTTTCTTTTTCAAAAAGATGGTCTTGCAGGATTTTTTCAGAACGTAGCGTGTCACGACGATGGACCAGAGTCACATGGGAAGCGATGTTAGAGAGATATAACGCTTCTTCAACAGCGGTATTACCACCGCCTACAACCATCACTTTTTGTTCTTTATAGAAGAAACCGTCACAGGTTGCACACGCGCTTACGCCTTGACCCATAAATGCAGCTTCTGATTCCAGACCCAGGTATTGCGCAGTTGCGCCAGTACAAATGATCAGGGCATCACAAGTAAATTCTTCCATATCACCTTTGAGAACGAATGGACGAACGTTAAGGTCAACTTCATTGATATGATCATAGACAATTTCAGTACCAAAACGTTCTGCATGAGCCTGCATACGTTCCATTAAAGCTGGACCAGTCAGACCTTCAGGATCACCAGGCCAGTTATCTACTTCAGTCGTTGTGGTTAATTGACCACCCAGTTGCAGACCTGCAATCAGAGTCGGTTTTAAGTTTGCACGCGCTGCATAGACTGCTGCGCTATAGCCAGCAGGGCCAGAACCTAAAATAATCAGTCGTGAGTGACGTGCGCTCATTCGCTGTATCCTTTTTTATTTAGAAATTTATTGAATTATACGTGAAACTGTATAACAGTGGTGTGAGATTAAAGTCGATATTATTGATCATCGAAATCGATTTAGGCTATATAGAAGAAGTACACAATAATGCATCTTTTTTGATGCAACAGGTGCATAATATGCATTTTATTGCGACGCTTTTTTTGAAGCATACCAGCAAAAGAATATTCATGAAGAATTGGTTACAGGACAGTATATGACAGCGGTGTCGAGTGCCTATGCACAGCGCTTAGTAATGACATTATTTTTAGTCTCATTTGGGATTTATCTGTTTCTTGCAACAGTGACCTATACGCCATTTGATCCGGGGTGGATGCATATCTCTAGTGATACGCAGACAGTTTCAAATGCGAGTGGGGTTGCGGGGGCCTGGATTTCAGACCTGTTATTTGGCTTTCTCGGCTGGGCAAGCCTGCTGATCCCTGTTTATCTGTTTATGGAAGCAATCCAGGTCTGGTGGCCGCGCAGCTTCCTGAACCGTCCATTCCGTTATGCTGCCCAATTCTTCCTGTTATTGACCACATCAGCATTGCTGTTTCTATTCTGGCAAGTTCCAGCTGATACGCTGGACAATTCTTCAGGCGGCATTATTGGCTATGAGCTGGGCCAAAGTCTTGAACAATTACTAACTGTCTATGGCGCAGCTTTTTTCTTGCTTGTGCTTTGGGTGGTTCTGTTTACCTTGGCATTTGGTGTGAAATGGAACAAGACCTGGAGCAGTCTCAAGGCAACGCCTGCTTATCTGCAAGACCTGTTCTACCGTAATGTGCCAGAAGGTATGTCGGATTTTGACCGTACTGCACCTGTTATTAAAAAAGAAGCAGTAAAAACAGCTGCCAAAAAAGTGACAGTACCAGTCACTGCCGCACCTGAACATAATCTGGTAGAAGTCGATCCTGTAGTTCGCGATCATGTCGCTGAGCGCCTGTTTGAGGATTTTGCAGATAAAGAATCGCACCAGCCTCACCACTATGAAGAAGATATCTCTGAACCTGTACAGGCATCAGTTACAGAACCTGTTCAGGAAGCACCGCGAACAGCAGAGCCGGATCGTGTGGTGGCAACAGGAGAGGTGTGGCGTGTGTTACATTCCAATGAAGACCAGCGTCACAAGCAGGATATCGATGCTTTACTTAAAGCTGCAGAAGAAGAGCAGGCCGAATTTTCTCCTGACGCATTTGCAGCTACACCAACAAATCACAGTGCTCATGAAGTGACATCATCCGCTACAGCTAAGAATAATCTGGACTGGGATGATGATGAAATTTTTGATGAGTTATTGGCAGCAGTTCCGCAAGGTAAAACCGCAACGGATGTGCATAGCCCGTTCAATTCAGCAGCAGCTGAAAAATCCCTCAGAATTGTAGAAGATGCTGGAACGGTCAGTTCCACTGCTGCTCCGCTCATGGCTGCACATGCGATTAAAAATACCAGCCTGGAAGCGGACTTTGATGATCTGGATGACTTGCTGGTTGAAGCTGATGAGCCAAAACCCGCACCTGTACGTGCATCAAGCTATGCCCAGTCTTCTGCTTTTGTTCAGGCACCGATTCAGCGTGTAGAGACAATAGCTCAAACCGCAGCGACTAATGCAGCAGTTCGGGAAGCATTGTCCAAAGAAGAATTTATTGAAGCTTGGCATGAAACTGCCGGTAAGCCTCAGGATGAAGACGAGTTTGACTTCGATGCGCCACTGACGGATGCCGCTGGTCGTCCAATGTCACGTGCTATGCAGGTCGCTGAGCGCCGTAAAGACCTGTCACCATTGCCGGGTCTGGAATTGCTGGATAAAGTTGATCCGAACAAAAAAGTGAATTTCACTGAAGAGCAATTATCCCGTTTATCAGAACTTCTGGAAATCAAACTTCAGGAATTTAACGTTAAAGCCAAAGTAGTCGAAGCTCAACCAGGTCCAGTCGTGACACGTTTTGAACTAGACCTTGCACCTGGTGTGAAAGCTTCCAAAGTCACTAATATTTCACGTGACTTGGCCCGTTCGATGTCAATGGCTTCAGTACGTGTAGTCGAAGTTATTCCAGGTAAGCCTTATATCGGTATTGAAGTTCCGAACAGCAGCCGTGAAATGGTGCGTTTGATTGAACTGGTACAGATTCCAAAATTCAATGATCCCGATGGCATTTTGTCGATGGCCATGGGTAAGGATATTTCAGGCAATCCGGTAATTACTGAACTGGGTAAAGCACCGCATATGCTGGTAGCAGGGACTACAGGTTCTGGTAAATCGGTGGCGGTTAACTCGATGATTCTATCGATGCTATTAAAATACACACCTGATCAGTTACGCTTAATTCTGATCGATCCAAAACAGCTTGAATTGGCCAACTATAACGATATTCCACATCTGTTAACGCCAGTCGTGACTGATATGAAAGATGCGGTCAGTGCCTTGAACTGGTGTGTGAATGAAATGGAACGCCGTTATAAGCTGATGTCCTTCCTGAAAATTCGTAAGCTCAGTGATTATAACCGTAAGGTGGAAGAGGCGCTTGCCAATGGTGAAGAGCTATTTGATCCAACCTGGAAAGCCAGTGAGTCTGTGGCAGGGGAGCGTGCGCCACGTCTGACACCACTACCTTCAATTGTGATCGTAGCGGACGAGTTCGCAGATATGATCATGCAGGTCGGTAAGAAAGCTGAAGAAATGATTACCCGTCTGGCACAGAAATCCCGTGCTGCTGGTATTCACCTGTTACTGGCCACTCAGCGTCCATCGGTAGATGTCATCACCGGTCTGATTAAGGCGAATATTCCAACACGTGTCGCACTTCGTGTGAACTCGAAAATTGACTCACGTACCATTCTCGATGCAGGTGGTGCAGAAGACCTGCTAGGTCATGGTGATATGCTGTTCCTTGGCCCGGGTAAAATTGAGCCTGAGCGCGTACACGGTGCCTTTATTGCCGATGATGAGGTGAACCGAATCTGTGATGCATGGCGTGAACGTGGTGCACCAAACTATGTGGATGAGATCCTGACTCCATTCGATGAAGAACCGTCTAGTCGCGGCTTTGAAGATGGTGGAGATGGTGGATCAGATCGAGATGCGCTGTATGATCAGTGTGTGGCTTTTGTTTTGGAAACCCGTAAAGCATCAACTTCATCTTTGCAGCGTAAGTTCAGTCTAGGTTATAACCGTGCTGCACGGATCATTGACCAGATGGAAGAAAATGGCATTGTCAGCTCAATGGGTGCCAATGGTAAGCGTGAGATTCTGGTTTAAATCCAGAATCTCGAGTGATAAAAAAAGCCTGCTTAAAGCAGGCTTTTTTATGCATTTCAATTTATGCAAATTTTTCTAATACTGCCAGGAACTCGGCACTTTGACGTGGATAAGTGGCAATCACGTCATGAATGCGCTGTCCTTCTGGATTGGTGGCGTTAAGATCGCGACCGTCTGCGACAAATTTGGTTAACAGGCGCTCATAGTCAAAAGGACGCATATGCTTGAATGCATGATAAAGCACATGAAAATCTGCATTGACGCCTGCAGGAGGAAGCTGATTCAGGTAGGCATATACACGCTCATCTGACCATTCTTCGTTAAAGGTCGCTGGTTGAGATAATGCCATCGCAATCTCCTTGATGTAATTCTTCGGCATGAAAAAAGGCAAAATATGAGTTCGCAAGAGGCAAAGTCTTATCATGCACTTTGTCCATTCGAAGTATCACTTCACGTTTTGAGACTAGATAAAATAATAATTACTATCAAATCTACGCGAAGCCAAGCTTCTTGTCTTGCGCCTCAACAAAGCAACGCTTTGTTGAGGCTCATATTTTGCCTTGAATCAATTTACTTGACTAATCAAAATTCAGATTATCGCTCTTCAGGTAAATTGATATTCATTTCAAGCATTTCAATATTTGCTTCAGAACGTACCTGCATCTGAATGTGCTGTTCATCAACTCCGCGGACGTAGCGATTGACCACTTGCATGATTTCTGTCTTCATCTGGTCAATTTTATCCTGACTCAAACGGCGCCCCAAACCCTGTTCAGAAGCAACAATGACTTTCAAACGGTCTTTTGCGGTTTGTGCGCTTGATGGTTTATCCTCGCTACTAAAAAGTTTACTCCAGAATCCAGCCATGTTTACGCTCCAAATAATCGTGCTAACCAGCCCTTAGGTTTTACCTCAATATGACGGTAAGGACGCTCTTCACCAAGGAAACGTGCCACCAGGTCATCATAAGCCTGACCCGCTGAAGCCTCAGTGAAAAGAATCACTGGCTTACCTTCGTTTGATGCTTGTAAAACGCTTGGACACTCAGGAATAACACCTAGGGTCGGTACACGTAAAATATCCTTAGAAATATCGTCAATCGTCAGCATTTCCTGTTTATCGGCACGTTCCGGATTGAAACGGGTAATACACAGATGCTTACGGATGCGACCTTCGTTTTGTTCTACTTTTTTTGTTTTGCTATCGAGCATACCAATGATACGGTCAGAGTCACGGACTGAAGAAATTTCAGGGTTGGTCACAATGATCGCTTCATCCGCATGGTACATGGCCAGAATGGCACCACGCTCGATACCGGCAGGTGAATCACAAATAATATAGTCAAATTCCTGCGAAAGCTCATCCATTACACGTGCTACACCCTCATCGGTTAAGGCATCTTTATCACGTGTTTGGGAAGCAGGTAAAATATATAAATTCTCAATATCTTTATCGCGAATCAGTGCTTGTTGTAATCGTGCTTCGTTATTTAAAACATTCACAAAATCATAAACTACACGGCGTTCACAGCCCATAATCAAATCAAGGTTACGTAAACCTACATCAAAATCAATAACAACAGTTTTGTGACCACGTAGGGCTAAACCTGTTGCAAAAGATGCACTTGTTGTAGTTTTACCTACACCACCTTTGCCTGATGTTACGACAACAATTTTCGCCACCGAATCCACTCCTGTTATGGTTCAAATCCCCTGTTTAAAATGGGGTTTTTGGTGTTTATTTATACATTAAAATTGTAGAGCTTCAAATACAAGCTCATGTTGATCATTCAAGTAAATATGCACTGATTTTTTGACCACATGCGGAGGAATGTCATCCGCTACGCAATAGGTGCCTGCGATCGAAACCAGTTCTGCTTCGAGGCTATGACAGAAAATACGTGCCGCCGTATTGCCACCGACACCTGCAATGACACGACCACGCACGCTGCCATAGACATGGATATTGCCTGAAGCAATCACTTCTGACCCACTGTTGATACCGGCATTGATAATAATGTCGCCATTATACTGCACGATACATTGGCCAGTACGCAGAATTTCATCATGATATGAAGTGATATGCGCAACGATCGGGGCAGCAGGCGCTTGATCATCATTCACCGCTGTAGGTTCTGGTTTAACTTCCACGACCTGTTCTTTGGTGGCTTTAATTTCCTCTAACTGGCGATCAGGTGGCAGTACCGGGAACTGAATGGCGCGCGCCTGATCTCCAAGTAAGCCTTCAGTAACAGCCATAGGCTGTACATCCAGACTGATTAACAGTTGAATCAGCGCAATGAGTTCCTGTTCAACTGAACTTTCAATCACCGCCAATGTGCCTGGCGGAAATGCTGCTTGTAATTTTGGACTAAGTTGCTGGCGGATTGCATCATGATCATTGGTATCTAGGCTAATGCGTATCGCATTGACCATTCTGCCTTTTATCCGTATGTCAGCCATAATTCTTCCTTAAATACTTCTGACGTGCTGGTTTTGTGTCGAAGCAATGTTGTAAATAGTGCAAATCCTAGAACAAATTTCGTTAATTCTCTAGCGATCCAAGTTATTTTTTTATACGAATAGAATCGGCTTATCTTAGCCGATTCCACAAATAAAAACTCATCTATCTATTGAGCCCTGATTTTGCTCATGTTCTTCTAAAATCTGTTGCCACTGTTTGACTTTCACCTGTTTTCGGATTGCTTCAAGTGTTTCAAAAACAGCCGATTCGACCAATTTATCAATATGTGGATTATGTTCAATCTGAATCTGGCTAATCTTATCTGAAATCATGGCAAAAGTCGGGTTTTCTTGTGATCCGCTATGTGTAAAAGGATCGATCAAGCCTTGGGTGATATTTTCTCCCAAACGTTGACCAATACTCTGGATCTGCCGCTCCAGCCGCCCACCCACAATGGGAATCAGACGTAGAAGCTGGGTGAGTTCAGGTGTATCTTCAATGGCCTGATTGACGACTTGCCCGACATTTTTTGAAATCATGAAGCGCTGTGCCTGTAATTCCTTGCCCAAAGATTCTTGCAAGATATCTGCCAAAGCAACAGCCAGTAATTTACGGTGATGTTCCACCAAATCTTCAATTAATTGTTTATGTGATGTGCTGGTGCTGAGTTCACGCTTAATGCCATCCAGTACCGTCAATACTACACGGCTCGAAAGTTCTTCCATCAGCAGGTTATAGTAGAAATTGCCCCGTCTGTACCAGCTTGCCGGTATGACTTTGTATCCATGGCTATGCAGGTTGTAGCCAATCGCGACTGCACGTAATAAACGCAGAAAACGTAGCTGTGGGATGATCGATAAAATTTCATACCAATGCACAAAGGGGAAGAACCACCAGCGGGCATGGTGACGCATAACAATGGCAATGAACCAGCGAACGATGAGTTCAATAATTAGAAAGGTTGTAAACCATCCCTCGGTAATCATTACCCAGGGACGTAATTCACTCTTATAAAACTGTAAGACATCAGGCAGACGAATAAAGTCAAACAACCAGTGCCCAAAATCGCTCATCAGAATGGCATTGGCACAGAGACAGAACAAATTGATGATGATGACAACCATCATGAAAATGTCGTAAATCAGTGCAATTTTCCAGCCCCAGGTACCTTTGCGAATAAACTTAAATGAGCTGGACACGAGGTTCGGGTTGTCGTTCTTCATAGTCTCTCTGGCAAATGTCAGGCAGAAGCGGAAATCAGATTCTGCTGCATTTGCCCAATTAATTGGTCTTTTTCAGTCCAGATCTGGTCTACCCATTGCTGGAAACGTGCACGGTAATCTGCATCATCTTCATAATTGCCACCGAGTACCCAGTCTGGAATGTCAATTTTTCTTAAGTTCACGGCAATACGCGGGACTTCGCCTAACCAGAATTCCCCATAACCTGGCACACCGTCAGGATAAACAATAGTCATATCCACCAGTGCATCAATTTTGTCTCCCAGAATATTCAGTGCCAGCGCAAGACCCCCCGCCTTAGGCTTCAACAAATGCTTATAAGGCGATTTTTGCTGTTCATGCTTTTCCGGGGTAAAGCGCGTGCCTTCCAGATAATTCAGCAAGGTAAATGGCTGGCTAAGCAGTTGTTCACATGCCTTGCGTGCTTCTTCCATATCCCGGTATTTCAGGGCAGGTTTTTTGGCAATCTGTTCCTTGCTATGCCGTTTCATCATCGGGAAGCCCAGAATTTTAAAGGCTTGACCTACAAATGGAATAAAAATTAGTTCCCATTTTGTAAAGAAGCGGGTGAGAGGCATACGTGTTAAACCGAAATACTGGTTTACCGTGGTATCCACCCAGCTCTGATGATTACAGGTCATTAAATAACGCCCCTGCATGTTCAGATCCAGAGATTCATCAATGCTGATTTGCCATTTGGTATTTTTCAGGACATTGTCAATTAGCCAGTTATTTACGCTTAACCAGCTATTGGTAATCTTGATATTGGTTTCATCAATCTTAGAAGATTTCTTAAAAAGTTTGGTCAGCCCCAAAGCCAGTACAGGTGGCCCATGAAAAAAAGTACTGCCAGTCATGACGGATGTCACCGTGAGGCCACGGGTAAGTTTTTTTAAAGTCGTTTGTTGCTTGCTTTTAGATGACATATAAAAACAGTCTCAGAGAATAATCGTCTAAATTTCATCACATTTTGAACAATATAGAGGTAGTTGAGCGAATAGAAAAGTCTGATCGTTAAACTATGAAGAAACTATGATGAAATTCAGGAAATTGGTTACACATAAACATTACAAAATATTACTAAAAGATTTATTATTAACAAAAATTCAATGGTTATCCCATTATTTTTAAATCATTATCTGACCTAAGATATAAATTACACTACAAAGGAGGCATGCAATGCGTGCACTATTAATTTCAGCAGCTGTAGCAGGGGCAGTAGCACTTACAGGTTGTCAAACTACTGGCAATAACCTGGGTGGTGTTGAGTACGACAAAACAGCTTTGGGTACAGTAATTGGTGCTGCTGCAGGTTATGGTATTTCTAAAAGTAATGCCAATACTAGCCGTCAAAACAACCGTGCAGCTGCAATTGGTGCAATTGTAGGTGGTGGTGCTGGTGTTTATCTTGACAATAAAGAGAAAAAATTACGTCAGGCAACTGCCGGTACAGGTGTAGACGTTAACCGTAATCCAGATGGTTCAATCAACTTGGTAATGCCTGGCGCAATTACATTTGACACTAACAAGTCAAATATCAAGCCAAACTTCTATGCAACATTGAACAAAGTTGCTCAAGTTCTGACTGAAGATAGCCAAAGCGGTATTTTGGTAACTGGTTATACAGACAGCACTGGTAATGACTCAATCAACATTCCATTGTCTCAAGCACGTGCACAATCTGTTGCAAACTACCTTGCTGGTCAAGGCGTAGCACGTACTCGTATTAATGCACAAGGTCTTGGTTCAGCGAACCCGATCGCAGACAACTCAACTGCGGCTGGTAAAGAACAAAACCGTCGTGTTGAAATTGCAGTATATGCCGTTCAGTAATCACTGATTTTGCAGAAAAACCACCTTCGGGTGGTTTTTTTATGTCTGAAAGATGACGCAGGAAAATGAATTTTCAATTAGGCATCTGGGCATGAGATGACTATAATCGGAGCCGAATCTAGAAGAGGAAGCCATATGTCACTCGCCAGTCAGTTAAATGACAAGCAACTTGAAGCCATGAAATATACTCAAGGACCCTTGTTAGTACTTGCCGGAGCGGGTTCAGGCAAGACCTCGGTAATTACAAGAAAAATCGCGTACTTGGTCAAGCATTGTGGTATTCCGGCCCACCGGATCACGGCAATGACCTTTACCAACAAGGCGGCACGTGAGATGAAAGAACGTGTCACCAAATTGCTGACCCGAGAAGAAGCCAAAGGCCTTTCAGTCTCGACCTTCCATACTTTTGGTTTAAATTTATTACGTTTAGAGCTCAAACACACACCGCTAAAAAATAATTTCTCGATTCTGGATGCAGATGATTGTAAGCGGATTCTGATGGATCTGATGCATCGCGATAACTTATCTGGTGCTGAAAGCAAAGAACTGATTGCCAAAGCGATGAAGATGATTTCCGACTGGAAAAACGATCTGATTTCGCCAGAGCAGGCGCATACCACCTGTGAAACACCGGAAGATGTTCAGTTTGCGCATTTATACCAACTTTATGAGCGTAATCTGCGTGCCTATAACGCCGTCGATTTTGATGACCTGATTGTGATGCCAACGCGTCTGCTACAGGAAAATGCCGAAGTTCGGGATAAGTGGCAGAACCGTGTACGCTATTTGCTGGTCGACGAATATCAGGATACCAATACTGCACAGTATATTCTGGTGAAATTACTGGTCGGGGTCATGGGGCAGTTCACCGCTGTAGGCGATGATGATCAGTCGATTTATGCGTGGCGTGGTGCCAAGCCAGAAAATATGGCGCTGTTACAACAGGATTTCCCGAATCTGAAAGTGATCAAGCTGGAACAGAACTATCGTTCTACCAGTCGTATTCTAAAAGCTGCCAATACCGTGATTGGCAACAACCCGCATATCTTTGATAAAAAGCTCTGGTCAGATAAAGGCCATGGTGAAGTGATTCGGGTCATTACTTGTCGTAATGATGACGATGAAGCAGAACGCGTAGTCAAAGACCTGATCACGCATAAGCTGATGAATGGTAAAAATTGGAAAGATTACGCGATTCTGTATCGTGGTAATTTCCAGGCACGTATTCTGGAAACCCAGCTGCGCCAGATGCAGATTCCTTACAAGCTCTCTGGTGGTCAGTCCTTCTTTGCGCGTGCAGAGATCAAGGACATCATGAGTTACCTGCGTCTGATCATTAACCCGGAAGATGACAGTGCTTTCCTGCGGATTATTAATACGCCGAAACGTGCGATTGGCCCGGTGACGCTGGAAAAACTCGGTCTGTTTGCCCAGGAAAATAATCTGTCTCTACTGTCAGCAGCAGGCGATCAACGTCTAACCATGGTCATTCCAAAGAAAGCAACGACACAACTGGCAGAATTTTCAGATTTCATTAATAACTTTACCCGTAACTTGCTGGAAGACGATGAACCTGTACCAATCATCCGTCAGATGATGGTGGAAGCTGGCTATATTGACTATATCAAGGAATCTGCAGCGACGCCGGCACAGGAAAAAACCAAGCTCGATAATATTGAAGTGCTCTACAGCAGTATTCAGAGCCTGATTAATCGTGCTGAAGATGTTGATGAGAAAAATATCGAAAGTGTCATCCGTAAGATGGTGCTTCTCGATATGCTGGAACAGCAGCAGGAAGAGGAAGATACGGATAAGGTCAACCTTCTGACCTTACATGCTTCTAAAGGACTAGAATTTCCTTATGTCTACTTAATCGGACTGGAAGAAGAAATTCTGCCGCATAAAAACTCGATTGCTGCCGAAACAGTCGAGGAAGAACGCCGTCTAATGTACGTGGGGATTACTCGTGCGCGTCAGGGCTTGACTATTACCTTGGCGGAACAGCGTAAGGCCGGTGGTCAGATGAAACAGATGACTCCAAGCCGCTTCCTGGATGAACTGCCAGAAGATGAATTGGAATGGTTGGGCCGTAAGAAAAAACTGGCTGGTAATATCGACCCGAAACAGCAAGCTCAGCATTATCTGGATAATTTACGTGCCTTGATTAAACGCTAAAAGTAACAGAATACTACGATTTTGATTCTTTAAATTTTTTGATATTAAACAACAGGAATAAATACATGAAAGTTCAGGTGAAAGTCCTTGATTCACGTCTGGGTCAGGAATGGCCATTGCCGACTTATGCAACGACTGGCTCAGCAGGACTCGATCTTCGTGCATGTGTCAACGAAACGACTGTAATTGAACCAGGTCAAACAGTTTTAGTAAAAACTGGTTTGGCAATTTATATTGAAGATCCAGCATTTGCTGGCTTGATCTTGCCACGTTCTGGTTTAGGTCATAAACATGGGATCGTTTTAGGTAATCTGGTTGGCCTGATCGATTCAGATTACCAAGGCGAGCTGATGGTTTCTGTATGGAACCGCAGTCAGACAGCATTTAGCCTGGAACCTGGTGAGCGTTTAGCTCAATATGTATTAGTCCCTGTGGTACAGGCCGAATTTGACCTGGTGAATGAGTTTGAAGCAACCGAGCGTGGCGCGGGCGGTTTCGGTCATACTGGTAAAAACTAAAATTAAAGGATGACTTAACTTGGATGTTTTGAGTTAAGTCATCTTTTTTTAGAGTTTTAATCATAAAAACAATAAAAAAATGACAGAGCTATTTAATAAACTTTATTCTTGAATTTTATTTCAATGAAAAATATTTAAATAAATTTTTAGTATCATTTAAATAGAAAAATAAAATCATTCACAATTTAAGAAAATAGATGATAAATAATGCAAGAAGTCATTTTTAGTCAGGTTTATTTATTTTACTAGTTATACAAATTAAATACATAAAAGATTAATAATTATACTTTTATAATTGATTGTCACATTCAATTCATATAAAAATACAGAGTCTTAAAACAAAAACAAATGTTTAAAGTCATGATGATTGCTTAATCATTATTTTATCTCCTTATATTCAATAGTGAAAAGAATAGTTTATGGGATCCATGAATCAACCCTTTCCGGCTCACATTTTTCGTGCCTACGATATCCGGGGTAAAGTCAGTTTACTCAGTACAGGTGTGATTGATGCTATTGCGCATGGTCTGGCTCAGCAATATCAAGCTGCGGGACAGACTCGGGTTGCGATTGGCTATGATGCCCGAATCAGCAGTCCGGCTTTTGCTGAAACCATTCGCCTTATTTTTCAGGACTATGCTATTGAAGCTGCCATTATCGGCTGTTGTTCCAGTCCGATGTTGTATTACACAGCGCGTCAGTTTGATGGTAATGGTGTGATGGTCACGGCCAGCCATAATCCTAAAGAAGATAATGGAATTAAATGGATTATTGCAGGGGAGCCGCCTTGTCCCGAGATGATTCAGCAGGTCGCACAAAAAGCAAAACTTCATGTAAATAGTTCTTTATCGTGCGTGAATGATTTGCCTCACCAAATTATTCCCGAATTTTGTCTGCAATATCAGCAGGGAATGCTTGAAGATATTCAGCTGAAGCGCCCATTTAAAGTGGTGCTGGACGGTCTGAACGGTTCGGCAGGACGTTGTGCCAACTTGGTACTGCAAAAACTAGATTGTGAAGTTACCGCCTTACGTTGTGAAGCCAATGGGCATTTTCCTGATCATGCGCCTGACCCTTCTCAGGAAGCACATTTGCAAACCTTACGCCAGGCCGTCATGCAACAGCAGGCGGATCTGGGTATTGCCTTAGATGGGGATGGAGACCGGTTGGTATTGGTGGATGAGCAGGGTGTCATTATTAGTGCTGATCAGCTCCTCTGTTTATTCGCAGAAATTTGTATGACTGGTACAGAAGCATGTCAGTTTGTTTATGACGTTAAATGTTCAACCCTGATTCGCGATACAGTCCAACGTCTGGGTGGGGAACCGGTGATGATCCGTACTGGTAGCTCATTCCTGCGAAAATATCTGGCACAGTCCCAGCATCAGGCTATTTTTGGTGGTGAATATGCGGGGCATTATGTTTTTAATGACGGACGTGGCTGGGGTTATGATGACGGTCTTTATGCAGCGCTTCGGGTCATGGAATATCTGGACCAGAAAGGTATGACTTTAAGTGAAGCCTTGCGCGCTTATCCAAAACGTCATGGAACTGAAGACTTATATATTTCCACTCATCAGGTGCAGCCTGCTGAGCTTTTAAACTTTATTGAGCAGCAATCTACGCAATTAAATGCACAAATCAGTAAAATTGACGGGATACGTCTTGATTTTGATGATGGTTTTGGCATCATTCGAGCATCCAATACGGGTGAATATTTCACGGCGCGCTTTGATGCCAATGATGCACAAGGCCTGAATGAAATTCGACATCTGTTTGTATCCATGTTGCGTGACCGTTATCCACAGATCGCTCAAGACATTTTAGATGCTCAATAAGGAGAGGCGAATGCCAAATCAGCATACAGGCATCGACAAAGCACAAATTTTGACTGAAGCTTTGCCGTATATCCAACGCTTTGCGGGTAAAACCCTGGTGGTAAAATACGGTGGCAACGCGATGACGGATCCTGAGCTGGAAAGCTCTTTTGCACGTGATATCGTTTTATTAAAAACAGTGGGTTTAAACCCGATTGTGGTACACGGCGGTGGTCCACAAGTAGATTCTATGCTGAAACAGCTAGGCCGTGAATCTGACCGTATTGATGGTATGCGCGTGACAGATCCGGCAACCATGGAAGTGGTTGAAATGGTTCTGGGCGGTAGCGTAAACAAATCGATCGTGAACCTGATCAACAAACACGGTGGTCGTGCAATTGGTTTAACTGGTAAAGATGGCAACCTGTTACGCGCCAAAAAGCTATTAATGGAAAAGACGGCTGAAGACGGTTCAACTCAGAAAGTAGACCTGGGTATGGTGGGTGAAGTCGTTGGGGTGAAAACTGATGTACTGGAAATGTTTACCAATAGTGATTTCATTCCAGTGATTGCGCCGCTTGGTGTCGATGAAGAAGGCAACACCTACAATATCAATGCCGATCTGGTCGCGGGTAAAGTGGCAGAAGCCTTAAGGGCAGAAAAGCTGATTTTGCTGACCAATATTACCGGTGTGCTGGACGAAAATAAAAATCTGCTGACCGGTTTAACGACTCAGGAAGTTGATCGTCTGATCGAAACAGGTGTGATCTATGGTGGTATGATTCCTAAAGTCGGCTGTGCGCTTGATGCAGTAAAAGGTGGCGTGATCAGTGCACATATCGTGGATGGTCGCGTACCACATGCCAGCTTGTTAGAAATCTTTACTGATCATGGTGTGGGAACCTTAATTACCAACCGTTCCAATCCACATCGTCCATAAAGATAAATTGAATATCATAGAGTCTCACTTGAGACTCTTTTTTATTTCTTTTATTTTAAGATGTTGATCACTCGAAATATGAAAGTTAAATCTAAAGTATTCATTTTTAAGCTGAGCTTTGAAGCTTAAACTCCTTTTGCTAAATTAAATATAAAAAAATAGTTTATTAGCATTTTTAGCGCATAGCATTGCAATGATCGAGATTTGAAAAGGTTCAGCCTGTGATGCACAATAACCTTAAGAACACTCTGTGACCTGAATGAAGATTATGTGCCAGCTACTTGGAATGAATTGTGCGACACCAACAGATATTACCTTTTCATTTCGAGGTTTTTCTCAGCGGGCGGGGATTACCTCAGATCATTCTGATGGTTTTGGGATTGCTTTCTTTGAAGATAAGGCTTGCCGGTTATTTGTTGATAATCAGTCAGCTGTTGAATCACCGATTGCAGAACTGGTGCGTAATTATCCGATCAAATCCCGTAATGTAATTGCACATATCCGTAAAGCGACACAAGGCAAAATTAATCTGGAAAATTCGCATCCGTTTAGCCGTGAATTATGGGGACGACAATGGATCTTTGCTCATAATGGTGATTTAAAAGATTTTTTACCTGAGCTTTCTGGACGTTTTACGCCAGTTGGCAATACTGACAGTGAGCGTGCTTTCTGTTATTTGCTGGATCAGCTGGTGAAACGTTTTGGTTATGATGAACCGAAGCTGGATCAGGTTTTTGATTTGTTAGCCGAGATTTCTCCATCCATTGCAGAGCATGGTACTTTTAATTTCTGTCTGTCCAATGGTCAGGCTTTATTTACCTATGCAACGACTAAACTGCATTGGCTGGTTCGTGAATATCCATTTAAGCCAGCCCAACTGATTGATATCGAAGTTGAAGTTGATTTTAGCCAAGTCACCACGCCTGAAGATCGGGTCGCTGTGATTACTACGGAACCGCTAACGCAGAATGAAGAATGGACAGCATTTCAAGAAGGTGAAATGATTTTGTTCAGAGATGGGGCCAAATATCGTTCTCAATTGACACATGTCGCCCGTCTGGAAAGAGAGCGTCTGGATCCTTCGCTAAAACGGGTGACTAAAGCAGATTTATATTAAATCTGGTTAAAATCCGATATTAAAAAACAGGACATCGCTCCTGTTTTTTTTGAATTTGATATTTATTTTATAGTGAAATCATTAAAATAAATAAACCATGAAATATAAAATCGATCAAAAAATACTTTATTCTTGTGGTCGGGTTTAAAATATAATTGATTGGATAAACAAGGATTTACATTAATTAAATAGAAAATAAGCTGAAAACCAACCGATTTACTTCATTTTTATTTAAATCAATTAGATATATGATATTTTTCAAGCGATAAATCATTAATATCAATAGGTGGTCGTAATGAAAATGAAATGGGTTCCAGATTATAATACTGGCATCGATGTGATTGACGATCAGCACAAACGAATTCTCGATTATATCAATGAGATTGATGGAATTGATGCCAATACCGATCGTGCTCGTATTAAACAGATTCTAGAAAATATTATTGATTATACCCAGTCGCATTTTACCTTTGAAGAATCACTTCAGGAAGAAGCGGGTTATAAATATCGTGTGCCACATAAACGTGTGCATGACCTATTTATTAAAAAGATTGAATCTTATCGTGACCGTTTTGAATTGGGCCAATCTATTGAAGCGGAATTACATGAAGTATTATCTAAATGGCTGATCAATCATATTCAGCACGATGATGCGGATTATGTCGGTGCAGTAAAAGAAAATATGATGGGAATTATTAAAGATAAGGAAAAGAAAAAGGGTAAAAACTGGTTTGCCCGTTTCTTCTCATAACTCGATTCTTCTTAAAATAAAGACAAATCGGGAAAATAAAAAATAAAGCTTAATAACAAAAATAAAGCTTAATAATAAATTTGCGCAGCAAATCACGGGCATGGTGGTTTGCTTTTTTGTTTTTGATTTTCATCGCCTCACAAGGCAAAATAGCGCTAGATTTTTATAGGAATACATCATGCAGGACAATGCTATGTCAAAATGGTTATCGCCTCTGATGGCTTTCTGTTTATCCTTCCTTATCATTGCGACACTCGCACCGATAACAGGTATTCAGATTGACCGTCAGCTTGATTTCTGGATGTTGTGGTTAGCGACCATGCTAATACTGGCTCTTCCAGTCTGTTATCTGGAAATAGCGCTGGCGAAACGTTCAAAAACCACTGCACTACAGGCATTGTCGAGCCTTACCCGTGAAGCTGATAGTTCTCAGCGCTGGCGGATCGTCGGCTGGCTGGCGGTTGTATTTATTCCATTCCTTGCGGGTGCAATGCTCAATCATGCTTCTAATGTGATTGCAGTGGCCAATCTCGATGTTCAGCAGCTAGTGATTTTCGTTGTGCTGGCGATTGCTGCATTTGTATTGTCGCTGGTACCACGTTTAATTTTGGTTGGGATTACTGCAATCGGCGTGCTTGCATCTTTGATTATGGCGAATGTCATAGGAACTGAATTACCGGCTTGGCAGGTAACACCCGTCCAATTCGTAGAGTGGGGCAATGCCACTGTATTGGCTTTGGTGGCGAGTGGTCTAGGTATGGGGCTGTATTGGCAATCAAGTCTGACTGTCGTAAAACAGCAAGATGTTGCGACTAAAACTGCTTTACCGATTTGGGTCGCGCAGCTATTAGCGATCATCGCCTTTGGTTTCTTTGCAGTAAAAGCTGAAATCCCTGCATTTGCTTTAATCGCAGCCATTGTCGCAGCCGCTGCTTTGCTTATGCAAATGGCACGTGAGCAATTACAGCAACGTCAAATGAATATCATCATTCAGTGGGCGATTGTGATCACTGCCACCTTGGTCTGGTTAATTCCAAATGTTGCTCCAATTTTCAATAATCTGCTGATTCTTTGGGGACTGGTGATCAGTCTGATTTATGCCTTGTTTGCTGGCTGGATCATGAAGATTAGTCATTTGCGTAAATCGATGAACTTCAGTTCAGAAGCGGTGTATAACATCTGGCGTATCGCAGTACGTATCGTCTTGCCAGTTTCAATTATTCTGGCCATTGTTGCTGTATTAGGACAATTCTTCTAATGACTGAGGCAATGATCTGGGTGGCCTATGCTACCCTGGAACAACAGTTTCATATTGCCGTACCTTTCCAGCCCGGCATGACCGCATTGGATGCAATTGAGCAAAGCGGAATCCGTGCACAGGTGGAATTGCCTGAACCTCTGAGTCTGGGTATTTTTGGCGTTAAGCTACAGGATCACACCCAGCCATTGGCAGCAGGAGATCGGGTAGAGATTTATCGTGCTTTAACCATTAATCCCAAGGATATTCGCCGTAAACGCGCTGAAAAGAATCCGGTGGGCCGTTATGCCAAAGGTAACCGTTTCAAGCAAAATAAATGTTCCGATTAGTGGAATGTGGCTTTATTGAACAGATGGTCTGATTATTTGATAAATCAATCTATTTAATTAAAAAAACCCCTGATCATACAGGGGTTTTTTTATGCAAAACCGATTATAGTGGTGGGGCATTTAAGATCGCTTCTTTGGAACCTGGTAGACCTGGCTGAGATTCTGGAATGGTTTCCAGACCTTCAATACGTTCTACGATACCAGACTGATTAAAGTAAATTTTTAGATGCTGGCCTTGGGCTGCTGGGATCTTGGCTTTTTTAGCATAGGTTCCTGGGGTATAGTTGTAGATGTAGTCCCAGCGTAGCGGATTGAGCGGATCAGATACTGTTGGACTACCGAGCAGGAAACGCACCTGTTGGTGGCTCATTCCTACCTGAATTTTAGAGGCTTGTGCTTGAGTTAAAGGTGTTCCTTGAGGAATATCAACTTTGTACACACCTAATGTCGAACAGCCGACAAGCAATGAAGTGACGAATAACGTCAGCATGATTTTTTGCATTTTGCTACACTATCCCAAATTAATTATGATGCATTTGATCCAAGGATAGATCATACTGCATCTAAACTTTGTTGCCTATTCCAACTTTGATTTTGTTGAGAGACCTTTTTACATGCCTATTTCAAACCAAGATTTACGAAAAGCTGGACTGAAAGTTACCCTTCCACGAATTAAAATATTAGAACTATTAGAAAACTCTAGACGGCATCACCTTAGCGCTGAAGACATTTATAAGACTTTACTCGAACAAGGGGAAGATGTGGGTCTTGCAACTGTGTATCGTGTGTTAACACAATTTGAGGCAGCAGGGATTATCGAGCGTCATAATTTTGAAAATAATCACTCAGTTTTTGAAATTATGCAGGAAGATCACCACGATCACTTGGTTTGTCAAAATTGCAACAAAGTCGTTGAATTTACGAATGATGTTATTGAACATGAACAACACGAAGTTGCGAAGAAATTTGGCTTTGCATTGACTGGTCATTCACTTAATCTTTATGGTTATTGTGACGCGCCTGAATGTCAGGAAGCTTACCGTAAGAAATAATTTAGCTTTAGGCTGAAATAAAAACAGGCTTTATTAAAAGCCTGTTTTTTTTATGCTTTGAAAATGATCAGGTTTGACCATCAAAAGTAATATTGGAATGGGCACGTAATAAATGCTCGCCACCTTCTTCTGATAGTTTGATTTGCAGACGCAGGTCGTTTGGTGAGTCAGCATGTTTTAGTGCATCTTTATAACTAATCTGCTTGGCCTTATACAGGTCATATAATGCCTGGTCGAAGGTTTGCATGCCCAGTTCACGTGAACGTTTCATCAAATCCTTGATTTCATGCACATCGCCTTTACGGATCAGATCCGCAATCAATGGCGAATTGATCAGGATTTCGATCGCTGCGCGGCGGCCATTGCCATCGATAGTTGGAATTAGCTGCTGTGCCACAATGGCTTTCATGTTCAGGGACAGATCCATAAACAACTGGCTGTGACGGTCGGCTTCGAAGAAGTGAATGATACGGTCGATGGCCTGGTTGGCGTTGTTGGCGTGCAGGGTCGCAAAAACCAGGTGACCGGTTTCCGCAAAGGCAATCGCATAGTCCATGGTTTCACGAGAACGGATCTCACCGATCAGAATCACATCTGGTGCCTGACGCAGGGTGTTTTTCAATGCGACTTCAAAGGAGTCAGTATCGATACCGACTTCGCGCTGAGTAATGATACAACCCTTATGCTGGTGCACAAATTCGATCGGGTCTTCAATAGTAATGATATGACCTTTGGAATTTTCATTACGGTAACCAATCAAAGAGGCGAGGGAAGTCGATTTACCAGTACCGGTTGCACCCACAAAAATAATGATTCCGCGTTTGGTCATTGCCAGTTCTTTTAGAATTGGCGGTAACTTCAGCTCATCCATGGTCGGAATGACGGTTTCAATACGGCGCAGTACCATGCCTGGCTGATCGCGTTGCTGGAATGCGCTGACACGGAAACGTGCTGATTTGTCCGGGTTGCTGATGGCGAAGTTACATTCGCGTGTGTCGGCAAATTCCTTGCGCTGCTTCTCGGTCATGATTGAGTTAAGTAACTGCCCCACAGCCGCGCCCGGTAATTTCACCGAGCCAATCGGTACAATCTGACCGTTAATTTTGATAGAGGGTTCAACGTCGGCTGTAATGAACAGATCCGAGGCCTTTTTCTCTACCATGTAGTTGAGTAAGCCGTTAAAGTCCATGATAAAACCCCAAAAAAAATTAATTATTTTTATAAGAATGATTCAGGCTGTTTTGCTGCAGTACGGGCGACTTGCGGACTGATAATCCCTTTTGATACCAGCGTTTTCAGGCTTTGATCCAGCGTGGTCATGCCATAGTTGGCACCGGTTTGAATCGCAGAGTACATCTGTGCCACTTTATTTTCACGGATCAGGTTACGGATCGCCGGAATACCGATCATGATTTCGTGTGCAGCCACACGACCACCCCCATTTTTCTTCAATAGGGTTTGTGAAATAACGGCTTGTAGAGATTCTGACAACATGGCACGGACCATGTCTTTTTCTTCAGCAGGAAACACGTCAATCACACGGTCAATGGTTTTTGCCGCTGAGGTGGTATGCAGGGTACCGAAGACCAAATGACCGGTTTCCGCAGCAGTGAGTGCCAGACGGATGGTTTCAAGGTCACGCATCTCACCGACCAGAATAATATCCGGGTCTTCACGTAATGCAGAACGTAATGCTTCATTAAATCCATGCGTGTCACGATGCACTTCACGCTGGTTGATCAGACATTTTTTCGATTGGTGTACAAATTCGATTGGATCTTCGACGGTCAGGATATGGTCATAGCGGTTGTCATTGATATAGTCCAGCATTGCCGCAAGCGTCGTTGATTTACCCGAACCGGTTGGTCCTGTTACCAGTACAATACCCCGTGGATATTCACAGATATCTTTAAAGATCTGCCCCATACCTAGATCTTCAATGGTCAGTACTTTAGATGGAATGGTACGGAATACTGCGCCTGCACCGCGGTTCTGGTTAAATGCGTTCACACGGAAACGGGCCACGCCTGGAACTTCAAAAGAGAAGTCAGTTTCCAGATTTTCTTCATAATCACGGCGTTGCTTGTCGTTCATGATGTCATACACCAGTTTGTGTACTTCTTTATGTTCCAGTGCAGGCAGGTTGATGCGACGTACTTCCCCGTCCACACGAATCATGGGTGGTAAACCTGCTGATAAGTGTAAATCCGACGCACCATTTTTAGCAGAAAAGGCTAACAGTTCTGTAATATCCATAAGGTCCCCGAGTTCATTAAAATGTTATTTATTTTGCTAGAATAATAAGGCTTTCCCACAGCTTAACCAACACTTAGTTGATGAGCAAGGGAAAAAAATCCGCACGAAATGAGAACCCCATCAATGAATATGCTGCAACAGTCACGAAATCAGGTTTTAGCTCAGATCCAGTCCGCCTGCGCTCTGGCGGGGCGTGAGCTGGATTCGGTGCAACTTCTAGCCGTCTCCAAAACCCAGCCTAGCCCTGTGCTGGCAGAAATGTATCAGGCTGGTCAGCGTGCCTTTGGGGAAAACTATTTACAGGAAGCGCTGGAAAAAATCACGGCACTCAAAGACCTGGATATTGAGTGGCATTTTATCGGTCATGTGCAGCGCAACAAGACCAAACATCTGGCAGAAAATTTTACCTGGGTGCATGGGGTGGATCGTCTGATTATTGCTGAACGTTTATCTAATCAGCGTAGTGATTCTCAAGCTGCGCTTAATATCTGTCTGCAAGTCAATATTGATGGGCAGGATAGCAAGGACGGTTGTCAGCCTGAGGAAGTGACTGATCTGGTCGCACAGATCAGTCAATTACCGAATTTGCGCTTACGTGGTTTGATGGTCATTCCTGCGCCAGAAAATACTCAGGCTTTCGCAGATGCCAAAGCCTTGTTCGAAGAGGTCAAAAGCCAACATGCAAAACCTGAAGACTGGGATACTTTAAGTATGGGAATGTCTGCCGACATGACTGAGGCGATTGCAGCAGGTTCTACCATGGTACGTGTGGGAACTGCCTTGTTTGGCGCACGTCCTAAAAAAACGGACTGATTTGTACTGACAATTGAGTTTTGGGAAAGCGTTATTGCAGAGTAGTTGATAACGCTTTTTTTCTTTGGGGTTCCAGCCATTGGGCCATAAGCCAGGCAAAGAAAATTAAGCTGCACATGCTCATAAATAAGGATAAAACGGCACCCTCAAGACCATGATTAAGCGTTGCAGGAAAGCAGCCTAGAATAAAAAGCAGTAAAGGGAAATGAGTGACATAAAGTGTATAGGAGAAATTTGCAGACTGAGGCCAAACTGGTTGATATTGGCTCTGTTGATGTTGCAGCTGTACAATCCAACAGACAAAGGCGAGTCCCATACACAGGTTAAACGGTACAAAATAATTTACACGATATAAGTCAGCCTGTTCAATGACATGAAACTGGTAAGCATCCGCACAGGCAATCATAAACGCCAAACCAAAGAGCATTAATTTAACGGGTTGTAGTCGACTCAAAAAACGCAGCTGAATCTGCCGGAATGAACTGGCAAAGGCAACTAGCCAGAGCAGAAAATAAAACAGAAACTGAAAGTTCAGTATGGAAAGCCCTAGAAGCAAGATAAAAAAGCCAATTTTAGCGATTTCAGAATTTTTTAAAAAAGGCAGAAATCCGGCCAGCACATAAAACCAGACTTCAAAGCTCAGGCTCCAGAGCGGCGCATTGGCAGATACCGTCGGTGTAATAAAGCCATTGAGAAAGAATAAAGAACCCAGAAAATCCCGAGTATCAATGTTATAGGCAGTCCGGATCATCATGCCAAAACTGTTCTTAAACTCATGGCTATGTGAAGCAAAAAATGTAGGTGCTAGTGCATATAGAATTAGACTGAAAGCGGATGCAAACAGAAAGGGCGGTAAAATGCGGCGATAACGCTGCCGTATATACTGCCGCAGATTAAAATTTTCATGTTTTTGGATGTTGTTCTGAATCGAAGTCCCGATTAAAAAGCCACTGAGCACAAAAAAGATCATCACAGCAGCCTGGCCTAATAGACGTACCCAGGAATATAGGCTCAGATCAAAAGGTGCGATAAAAGCCTGAAAACTATGAGTGAATAGCACCACAATGGCACTGATACCCCGTAAGCTCTCAAGTTGTAAGCTGAAATAGGGCGAGAGCTTGTCCGAGGTAGAGTTCATGCTTTAACCTATAATTTGAATAGTACTGGCACCGGCACCGACCGGTTTAACCTGAATCTGAACCGGAATCCGTTCATGCATCTCCTGTACATGTGAAATCAGCACCACTTTACGCCCCTGACTCTGCAAATGATCGAGTGCATTCATGACCATATGTAAGGAAGCCGGGTCTAAAGTACCAAAACCTTCATCAATAAATAGCGATTCCAGCTTCATAGAGCCGGAAGCCATATTGGCAATCGCTAAGGCCAGAGCCAGAGAGACCAGGAAAGTTTCACCGCCAGAAAGTGACAGGACAGGACGTACTTCACTGTTCATATCCAGATCGATAATCGCCAGACTTAAACTGTCTGGAATCCGGTACAGCTGATAACGCGGCGCCAGGGGCTGTAATTGCTGATTGGCATATTCGACCAGAATATCTAGATGATGTTCCTGCGCGATTTTCTGGAATTTGGTGCCTTCCTTATGGCCAATCAGGTCATAGATCCGGCCCCAACGATATTCTTCAGCTTTGACCTGTTCAATCTGATGCTGGTAGCGTTGTAAGGTCGATTGGTTATTGGTATGTATTCTTAATTTGGTGGCTACTTCATTACAGGCATTTTCCTGTTCAGCTTTTTCCTGTGCCAGTCCACTTAAGCGCAGTTCAACTTCTTCAAAGCTGAGTTCAGGCTTGGATTTCAAATGATGCTGATATTGTTCTTCCAGAATGTCCCAAGCCGTTTTGGCATTTTCAACCGCCTGATGCTGTGCCTGTAATTGCTGGCGAATTTGCTGATGCTGTTGCAAGTCAATACCCAGGCAATGCTGGATATGCTCGGCATCAAACGCAGGATGTGTATTTTGCCAGTCCTGAATAGATTGCTGGCATTGCCTAATCTGCTGTTCCAGTTGCTGAATCTGGGTGATGAAACTCTGTTTTTTCAGTTCAGCTTGTTGCAAATGCTGATCATGCTGCTGGGTCATCAGACTCTGTGCCCGTAGCTGTTCATCCAACGCCTGTTGTTGTTGCTCCAGATGGTCACGCCATTCCTGTGCTTTAGGATAAATCTGTCCGGCATGGGTGAGGGTCAGATGGTTGAGCTGTTCACGTAGTGCTTTGCCCATATTCAGCGCCGTATTCATCTTTTGCTGTAACTGAGCATCATATTGTTGATGCAGGCTGAGCAGATCACGTGCCTTTTCAATCTGCTGGTTTAAGCTTTGCATGTGAGTCTCTAGGGTTTTGAATTCCTGAGACTGTTTCTGACGTTGTTGCAGTTGTTGAGATAACTGCTGACAGCTTGATGAGGCATCAGTAATCCAGGATTTCTGCAAGGACTCAGGCAGTAGATGAAGAACTGGCTGAATCATTTGTTCTAGCTGTAAATGCTGCTGCATGCTAAAACGTAGCTGATCTAACTGTTGCTGTTGCTGACGCCATTTTTTCCAGTCACTTTGCTGATTTTGCAGGGTCTGTGCTAGCTGCTGTTGCTCTTGTTGAAGTTGAAGCATATGCTGGCCAAGCTGTTGCTGCAAATGATCTGTACTCTGGCTTAAATCCAACAGCAAATCAAATTGCTGAAGATCCTGATTCAACTGAACCTTCTGCTGTTGTAGTGTCGTACTAAGCTGAATGCTGCGTTGCTGATGTTGCTCAATTAAGGTTTGCAGTTGAGATTGCTGGATTTGTACTTGCTGATATGCCTGAGTCAGTTGCTGTAGTTTTTTCTGAGCTTCCTGAAGCTGCTGATCATGTAGTTGTTGCAAAGCATTTTCTAGCAGTTTCTGATGCTGTACAAAAGGATGCTCATGACTGCCACAGACCATACAAGGCTCATTTGGTTTCAGCTGTGCACGTAATTCCTGAACACTTTGTGCCTGAAATAAACGTTGCTGAGCCAGTACTTGTTGCAATTGTTCGAAGGCCTGTTCTGCTTCCTGACGTTGTTGCTGTAATTGAACCAGCTTAGTTTCTAGTTGTTTTAAACGATCATGATAGCTTTCTAACTCGCGATTCAATTGCAGGCTTTCAGTTTCTAAGAGAGCCATTTGCTGTACGGTTCGCATTAAAGCTTCAAGCTTCGAATGCTGGGTACTGAGTTGCTGTTGTTGGATCTGGAACTGTTGGACTTGCTGTTCAAGCTGGTCCAGATGAGTATAGCGCTGAGTGAATTCCTGCAAGCTGGCAGATAAAGCCTGTTGCTGCTGTTCCAGTTCAGTGCGGCTGGATTGGAAAAGTGCTGAGTGCTGCCGCATGAATTTCTGATGCAGTTCCTGATAATCCTGCAAGCGTTGTAAGGTTGCTTGTGGCTCGTCATCAAAAACCGCTAAGAAGCTCTGTTGTTCCAGTTGCTTTTGAATCTGATGGTACTGAGTCTGAACCTGTTGTAAACGTTGCTCAGTCTGCACCAGCTGATTCTGAACAGGCTGAATTTGCTGGGTTCTATAGGTCTGCTGTTCAGCTAAAAGCTGCTTATACTGCTCGCCAATCGACAGCATTTCATGATCCAGTTTGAGTCCCTGATCCAGATAAGGTTTGATCTTCTGGAACTCTTGTTGCTGCTGTTGTTGCTGTTGCTGAATGTGCTGCAATTTGTGCTGCTCACTATCACGCTGCTGCTGAACGGACGTGAATTCGGCAACAAAGTTTTGCTGCTCAGTCAGTAAATGGCTACGCTGTTTCTGAAACTGCTGTTGCTGGACAAACTGTTCCCGAATCTGCTGAAACTGGTCCAGTTGATCTAATAAATGTTTTTGCGCTGTCATTTTCTGTTCAGCATCCAGCTGAACCGTATAGATTTCTTCTTTGGCCTGAATTTCAGTATAGAGATAATGCTGCTGGCGATGCCATTTCAGGTCATTTTCCAGTACTTTTTCACTCTGATTTAGATGCTCAACCACCTGTTTTAAAGTCGTGTGTTGCTGCTGTAGGGCAGCAATATCTTCTTCAGATAATAGTTCCAGATGACCGATTAATTTTTCCAGGTCAGCACGTTTCTGCTTCACTTCACTGTGTTTTTCAAATGCTTTCTGGCTGACCAGACTGAAAATCTGAGAATTGGTCAGATACTCCAACAGATCGGCACGTTCATTATCTTTGGCTTTCAGAAAAGCGCCAACTTCGGACTGTGCCAATAAAACTGCACGAGTAAATTGCTCAAAACTCAAGCCAACCAGTTTTTCAATCAGCGGCGTGCATTCAGAAATCTTCTGGTTTAGAACCCGTTGATCATCCAGACAGGTAATGGCACGATCGACCTTTAAATTACCATCCACTTTCTGCCGGGCACGACGAATTTCCCAGCGTGCCGTATAGCGTTTCTGGTCTAGGGCAATAAATTCAAGCTCGGCAAAACCCTGTACACAACCGCGGCGCAGAATATTTTTGGAGTCCTTGATTGAGACATCCTGACCACCTGCATCTTTCAGGCTACCTGTGGCGCCTTTTAAACGTGGAATTTCGTTATACAAGGCCAGGCACATGGCATCAAGCAGGGTGGATTTACCAGCACCGGTTTTTCCGGTAATTGCAATCAGGCCAGCATGTGCCAGTGGATTCGACTCAAAATCAATATGATGCGTACCAGCGAGAGAAGCAAGGTTATTTAGGCTCAGACGGATAATTTTCATGGCTGATCCTAAGCTTGTTGTTTTTGTGCAAGTTCATGTTGGGCTTCGACCAGTAACTGCTGAAAATCCTGCTGTACCGAATGATCCTGGCTATAGCCCATTTTTTCCCAGATATTGAAAAACAGTGATTCAGGTGTTGGAGGTGCCAAGTCAATTTTAGAGCTATCAGCCTGATCTTCTGCCTGACGTTGATAAATCCGGCTAATGCGTAACAGACGATAACGATTTGGTGGCAGTGCCTGTTCAATCTGCTGACGTAAGTCTACCGGTGGCGGTGCATCAGTAGTGTATTCAATTTCCAGAAAATGCCGTGCTGCCAGATGTTCAATTTCCCCAGTCGGCAATGCTTTTACTTTGCTGAGCAGATTTTCCAGATTTTCTCGAATTCTAAACAGATCGACAGTACGAGGAACTTTTAGTGCTTCAAACTGAAAACGCTGTTCAGCATTTTGTTTAGGATCGATTCTGACTTCAACGACCTGATGCGAATAGTTGATCTCACTAAAGGATAGGGGAATTGGGGAGCCACTATAGCGAATATGCGGCTGACCGACTTTCTGCGGTTTATGCAGATGTCCCAGAGCGACATAGTCAATGACTTCATCAAATAGCGCCGTTGAGAGAGCCTCTTCATTGCCGACGATAATTGGACGTTCGGAATCGGAAGTTTCACCGCCTTGCATATGTGCATGTGACATAAGAATCAGTGCCTGATGTGGCTGCTTACGTGCTTTGGCTTCGGCAATCAACTGTTGGTGCAGATAGCTGATGGCATTCTGGCTATTATGGGTATGTTCATTAATACCGGTAATTTCGGCGCTACGTAAATAAGGCAGGGTTAGGCACCAGGCAATAATCTCTTGCTGCTGGTCATAAATTGGAACTAGCAAACGATTCAGATCAAGAGCATTGTCCGCAGTCCGGTCGACAATACCCACCGCTTTGGCATTGAATTTGGTCAATAAAGGCTGAACTTGCTCAATCCGGTAACCTGAATCATGGTTGCCGGCAATCATCAGGGTTTGCATATGCGGTGCCAGTTCATGGGCATCGGCAAGGAATTGATAAAGCTGTCTTTGGGCACTGGAAGCGGGATTGATGACATCAAAAATATCACCGGCAATCAGTAAAGCATGTGGCTGTTTTTCCTTGATTTGTTCAAGGAGCCAATTCAGGAATTGTGCATGTTCAAATTCACGGTCATGGTTATGGAAAAACTGTCCCAAATGCCAATCAGAAGTATGTAGAAAATGAACTGCCATGTATACCCACCTTTATTTTTGCCTTCCTACTATAGAAAAAAGCCCAGCTAAAAATCTACTTGAAAAAAATATTTTGATCTATTTCATTGCTGCCCGTCATTAAAACTATTTTCAGCGTAGTTTTGAATATAAGAATAATACTTGTGAAATCAATAAAATATGATGTTTATATATAAAGTGTTGAATACAGCGTTTTTATTTTAAATCTTACTTCAGGCAATTTCATAACATCTGAATAGCAGAACCAATATTTTTATAAAAATTGCTAAAAACAGACTTGAAAAAATACAGGCAATCATTATTTTATGCTGCATAAGAAGCTAATAAAGATTGGCAGGCGAATTGTTAAAAACGGTTTGTCCAAAAAATAAAAACCGACGATTCGAGTGATGATGAAATCGTCGGTCAAAGATTTGTGTATAGTGAAAATTTTGGCTGCTATTCAAAATTTTCTAAAACACTGGACTTATTGCTTTAGCAAAGAGAACGAAAATTTGTGGATGCCAGTCCAAATTTCCGAACCTTATACCCTATATAACGTCAGCATCTCGCTTTAGGTTGACAATAAAATGAAAAAAAAATTAATTTTTTTTATACTAGTTGATTAATCGTCCTTGAGTCCTGCTAATGGTGTCTCTAACTCGCTATTTTCTCTGGTTTTTCTTCCTATGCTTTATTTTTACCTGCATTTGCGGGGTTGTGGCAGCGTTAATGCCGACTGGCATGGGCGCAGTATTAACCATTGTGCCTTATCTGGTAGCGATGATCTGGGTACTGTTTAATTTTTTAAAAAAGGAACAACGGGCGCCAACCCAAGCAGAACGTAAAAAATTCACCTTAGGATTCAGTCTGATTTACTGGGGCTATAATCTGGTATTTTTAATTATAGGGATTGCTATTGCGACGCGTTCCAATCCGAATGCCTGGCAGGACTTTTTACTATATCTGCAACAGCCCCAATTTATGAGTATTGTCGTGATCATGTTCCTGCTCATCGCGATTCCGCTTTATCTGCTGACTTACTGGTTTTATGGCAAACAGGCACAGCGTATGGCAGCAAAAATGTTTGGCTAGGATTTCCTGCTCTTTATATCAAAATTGTTGAGATTAAATTCAAAATGCTAAATCAGGCTGATAGAAAATCAGAAGTGACGTATAATTTGAGCAATACAATAATAATGGCTCAGAATAACCATGTATAAACCTGTAGTCCTCATGACAGGCGCCAGCGGTTTTATTGGCAGCCATCTGGTGAAATTTTTACTGGCTCGTGATTATGCGGTAATCGGCCTGACCCGGCAGAAAAAATTGCGAGAAGAGCATCCTGATTTTCACTGGATTAATGATCTGGAAGAATTGAAAAATCATCAGATTGACTATGTGATTAATCTGGCTGGTGAAAGTATCGGGCAGGGTCGCTGGACAGCCGCACGCAAAAAGAAATTGCTGGACAGTCGGTTAAATACCACCAAGCAGTTATATGACTATCTAGAAAAAAATCAGATCAAACCCGAACGTATTATTTCGACTTCAGCGATCGGCTACTACGGAATCGATCCGCAAGAACGCTGGGATACGGTGTGTACTGAACAAAGTCCGCCACAATCCATTTTTATGTCAGAACTGTGTGAGAAATGGGAGAAACTGGCTTTGTCTTATACGGGGCAGGACACCAAAATTGTTCGCTTTGCTGTAGTGTTTGGCCAAGGTGGCGGGATTCTTCCGCAGATGTTATTGCCAATTAAGCTGAATATGTTTGGCCGGATTGGCCACGGGCGTCAGCCGGTGACCTGGGTACATTTACAGGATGTCATGCGGGCGATCGAATTCCTGATGCAGCAGTCGACCCAGCAACAGGTATTTAATGTGGTGGCACCTGAAAAAGTCAGTCAGGCGCAGTTTGCCCGGATCGCAGCACAGGTGCTGAAACGAAAACCTTTATTACCGTTACCAGCATGTAGTATGAAAATGATGCTGGGAGAACAATCACAACTGATTCTGAATGGTCAATATGTTCAGCCCAAAGCTTTGCAGGAAGCTGGATTTGAATTTAGCTATCCGACACTGAAAGAAGCCTTGATTGAAATTTTAAACCGTTAAAGAGTGCGGCCGTAAGCGCTGTACTGGACTATAAGGCTGTGGATCTACGATGGTCGGTTGCTCCAGGATTAACTGAGACAGCAGTTTTCCAGAAGCAGCGCCCATACATAAACCATTACGGAACTGGCCAAAATTGGTCCAGAGATTGTCTAGGTGCGGAATCTTGCCAATATAGGGAATGCCATCTGGTGAGCTTGGGCGCAGACCAGCCCACTGTTTCACAATCGGAAAAGCTGCCAGTTCCGGCACCATTTCCAAGCAAGCAGCTAAAATATCCTGACGAATTTCAGCAGAAGACGAGGTATCAAAACCGACCTGACGCATGCTGGAACCACACAGCACATGCCCATCACGACGTGGAATCAGGTACATGACCTTGTTCATGCACATGGTTGGCAGCCAGTTTTCTGGCGTTTTAAAGAGCAACATCTGGCCTTGAACCGGATGAACTGGAATGTCCAGACCGAGCTGTTCAGACCAGCGTGCAGACCATGCACCGGTGGCAATGACGAACTGATCTGCTTTAAAGCTCAGGCCATTTTTAGTGGAAACACTGTGTACATGATCTTGCTGGATATTTAGCTGAGTAATATTGCAATGCTCTTGCCAAGTGACACGCGGATGCTGTTTAAGGTAAGCAATAATGGACTGTAACAGTCGCGGATTGCGGATATTGGAAAGTTCTGGAAAATAGATCGCCTGTTTAAATTTCGAATCTACTTTGGAATTGATTTGCTGGATTTGAGGCTGATTCAGATATTCGGCATGTTGCTGTGGATCCTGATATTGCTCGGCATAGCGCAGTCCGATTTCAAAATCCGTTTCATCAAAAATCAGCATACCGGTTTCATGGATCTGGAAATCAATCCTGGTAATCGGTTGCAGTTTCTGGTTCCAGGCTTGATACAAGGGTTTGGCATGGCGGGCGAGGGCATTAACGGCATCGGGATAACGCCAGGGATACATTGGGGAGAGGATACCGCCTCCGGCCCAAGAGGCTGCCTGTCCAGCCGCTTGCTGATCAAAAATCGTAATAGAACATCCCTGTTCAAGCAATTCCAGAGCTGACATCAAGCCGGTGATGCCTGCTCCGATAATGGCGATATGCATTGCGCCAAGGTCCTTCTATTTTATTTCATGTCTTTCAGTTTGAGTGCCGCTTCTTCCGCGAAGTAAGTCCAGATACCATCTGCGCCGGCACGACGGCAGCACATCAGGGACTCTAGAATTACACTATCAGATAACCAGCCATTCTGAATTGCAGCAGCCAGCATGGCATATTCACCACTAACCTGATAAATAAAGGTGGGTATACCGAAGGTATCTTTGACTTCACGAACCACATCCAGATACGGCATTCCCGGTTTAACAATCACCATATCTGCACCTTCTTGGATATCCAGTGCAATTTCATGCAATGCTTCGGCACGGTTACCGAAATCCATTTGGTAATTGTATTTATTGCCGCCTTTTAGGTTGCTAGCCGAACCGACAGCATCACGGAATGGACCGTAGAAGCTAGACGCATATTTGGCTGAATAAGCCATAATAGAGGTATAGATATGGCCATTCTGTTCAAAGGCCTGACGAATTGCACCGATGCGGCCATCCATCATGTCACTTGGCGCTACAATATCAGCACCGGCTTCGGCATGACTTAAAGTTTGCTTGATGAGTGCTTCAACCGTTTCATCATTCAGGACATAGCCGGTTTCATCAATGATGCCGTCCTGGCCATGCGTGGTATAAGGGTCTAGCGCGCCGTCGGTAATCAGTACCATTTCCGGTAATTCTTTTTTCAGCAGACGAACAGTCTTCTGTACCAGACCATCTTCATGCCAAGCGGCTTCTGCAGTCAGGCTTTTATCTTCTTGGGGTGTAACCGGGAACAGCGCCAGCTTATTGACACCTAGTTCGAGCAAACGTTCTGATTTTTTTAACAACAAGTCAGCAGACAGGCGCTGCACATTTGGCATACTTGGAATGTCTTGGGTCTGGTTTTGTCCCGGAAGCACAAATACTGGATAAATCAAGTGATCAGCACTGAGATGGGTTTCACGTACCATAGAACGTAAATGCTCATTTTTACGAATACGACGCATGCGAGTTGCAGGAAACGCGGGACGATTGAACGTATAGGTCATAAAAATCTCAGTAATCAGTATTAAACTAGGCCCCTATTGTAACCCTATCTGAATTTTTTGGGCATAAATTAGCGGTTTTTTATTGTTGTAGCTTCGGGCAGACTTATGACTAAGACAGAAAGAAATTGGACAGGTAATATACATTTAGGTGCAAAAGTGGATATTGAAGTGGTGTTAAACCAGTTGGTACACGCTTTTAATACCTCTCCTTTTTTTAAGCATAATGGCATGACCATGCGGGTGGTCGATGGTCAGATCGAAGCATATGTTGAAATGCAGGATTTCATGATTGGCAATGTGGCTTTTCAGATTCTGCATGGCGGTCTTGCAGCGACCATACTCGACAGTATTGGCGGAATTGTGGCAATGGGTGAGCTGTATAAGAAAGCCGAACCGGAAACCATTGCCGATACGATTAAAAAGGTATCACGTCTGGCGACGGTAGATATGCGCGTGGATTATCTGGCGCCCGGTCGTGGCAAATATTTTATTGCCCGTGCAGAAACCTTACGTTTGGGGCGTAAGGGCTGCACCATGCGCATGACCATGGTCAACGATGATGACAAGCCGATTGCCACAGCGATTGCTTCATATGCCTATTAATTAAGTTTATCTCCTTAATCCTGGCTCATTCTGGGCCCGAACTAAGCTCTTATTCCTGGAATAGGGGCTTAGTTTTTTAAACTTCGGAGTAATATTTTTTTGCATATTTTCTAATTTTTATTATTAGAATGCATGAAAATTAAATTAATACGGCTTTCTCATTTTACCCATTGATCAATAAACGGGATATGAATCTATTATACATTCATGTCAGTGCTGGTCAGTGTGGCTGCGTGACCAAGTCTGTTGGATTTAGGAAAAAATCAATGACAGATGTACAAGACACCCTGCCAGAAAACGCATCTGATGCAACTTCAGATCAAGCTTTAAAAAATAAACGTAAAAAGGCCTTGAGTATCGTTGCTATCTTTATAGTGATTGCACTGGTGCTGTTTCTGGTTTGGAAATTCTTTCTGAACAATTCAGTCAGTACTGAAAATGCCTATGTGGGTGCTGAAACGGCTTCTATTACATCTATAGTGAGTGGTCAGGTCGCTGAAGTATTGGTTCATGATACCCAAGCGGTCAAACAGGGCGATATCCTGGCCAGAATTGATGACCGTGATGCCAAAATTGCAGTGGCTCAGGCACGTGCAGAGCTAACCAAAGCCAAGCGCCAGTATAAACAGACTGCGGCCAATAGCGGGGCTTTAAGCTCACAGATTGGGGTCAGTGATGATGCAATTCGCAGTGCTGAAGCTCAGCTGGCTCAGGCTCAGGCAGCCTTACATAAAGCACAAGATGAATATACGCGTCGTGAGAAACTCAGTGCGAGCGGTGCAGTATCAAAAGAAGAACTCAGTACCGCACAATCTGCATTGGATACTGCCAAAGCAGGCGTAGCCTCTGCTGAAGCGGGTCTAGCACAAGCAAGATCCAGTCAGAAAGCCGCACAAAGCAATTTAGCGGCGAATGAAGCTTTGATTCAAGGTGCGAATGAAAACTCAACGCCTGATGTACTCGTGGCTGAAGCCAAACTGAAACAGGCCGAGCTAGACTTAGAACGTACTGTAATTAAAGCACCTTTTGATGGAGTAGTTTCACGCCGTTCCATTCAGGTGGGTCAACGTATTGCGCCTGGTACAATGCTAATGATGGTCGTACCAGTAGATCAGCTCTATGTTGATGCCAATTTCAAAGAAAGCCAGTTGGAAAACGTCCGTGTCGGGCAGAAAGCTGAACTGACGTCTGATTTGTATGGTAAATCGGTGAAGTATCACGGCACTGTGGTGGGTTTCTCTGGCGGTACAGGTTCAGCCTTTGCTCTGATTCCGGCTCAGAACGCGACGGGTAACTGGATCAAAGTGGTACAGCGTTTGCCAGTCCGTATTCAGCTGGATCCGAAAGAACTGGCCGAGCATCCACTACGTGTGGGTCTGTCGATGGAAGCTGAAATCCACTTTAAGAAGTAATTCCCGATGAATAAATATGTTCCATATGGGAATCTGACCGGCGGCAAGCTGATGCTAGCGGCCTTTGTGCTGGCATTGGCCAATTTCATGGTTGTGTTGGACATGACCATTGCCAACGTCTCGGTGCCGCATATTACCGGTAGTCTGGCTGTTTCCAGCTCTCAAGGTACCTGGGTTATTACTTCTTATGCAGTTGCAGAAGCGATCTGTGTACCTTTAACAGGCTGGCTGGCTGGCCGCTTTGGTAGCGTACGCCTGTTCGGTGTCTGTTTACTCGGCTTTACCATTTTTTCGATTCTGTGCGGGATTTCTACCAGTCTGGAAATGCTGGTATTTTGCCGGATCGGGCAGGGGCTGTTTGGTGGCCCGATTATGCCACTGAGTCAGACTCTATTGCTACGCATCTTCCCACCTGAAAAACAATCTCAGGCGATGGGCATGTGGGCGATGACCACCGTTGTCGGTCCAATTCTAGGCCCAATTCTTGGTGGTACCATCAGTGATAATCTGTCCTGGCACTGGATTTTCTTTATCAATATTCCAGTGGGTCTGTTCTGCGGTCTAGCGGCATTGAAGCTATTAAAGCCAGCTGAAACTGAAACCAATGCCTTGAAGATTGATAAAGGTGGTTTGTTCTTACTGATTCTTTGGATTGGTGCGCTGCAATTAATGTTAGATCTCGGTCATGAACATGACTGGTTTAGCAGCTCCTTTATCGGCACATTGGCAGTGATTGCTGTGGTCGGTTTAATCATCTTTACCATTTGGGAACTGACTGAACGGCATCCGATCGTAGATATCCGGATCTTCCGATATCGCGGGTTTACCTTTGCTGTACTGTCATTGGCATTTGCCTTCGGTGCCTTCTTTTCCAGTATTGTACTGATTCCACAGTGGGTGCAGATTAATCTGGGTTATACGGCCACCTGGGCAGGTTATCTAACCGCGACTATGGGTTTTGGTAGCCTATTGATGTCACCGATGGTGGCAAAGATGGCAACCAAATATGATCAGCGTATTCTGGCCAGTTTTGGTTTGACCTTGCTTGCCGTGGTCACCTTAATGCGAGCTTTCTGGACCACGGATGCGGATTTTATGGCATTGGCCTGGCCACAGATTCTACAAGGTTTTGCAGTGCCGTTCTTCTTCATTCCACTCTCCAATATGGCGTTGGCCTCAGTACAGCCTCAGGAAATGGCATCAGCAGCAGGTTTGATGAACTTCCTGCGGACTATGGCTGGAGCGATCGGAGCTTCAATTGCAGTCACGATCTGGGATGATCATAGTAAAGTGGCACGCAGTGAGCTGGTCGGTAAACTGAATGTCGAGGAAACCCAGAATACCTTGATGGCTCAGGGCATGAGTTCGGATAGTGCCTTGGGTTATATTTCAAGTCTGGTGGATAAAGAAGCATTAACCCTGTCAGCTAATCACCTGTTTTTAATACTGGCGATGGTCTTTGTTTTTGCTGCCTTAATCATCTGGTTGGCACCACGACCAAAAGCGGGTGTGGGTGGAATGCCATCACATTAATATTTTCCAAAATAAAAAAACCGCTAACTATTTAGCGGTTTTTTTCGATCTTATAAATCTGATTTGGCCCGTTTTAAGGCATTTTGCCATTTGGCCAAATGGGCTTCACGTTCATCGGACTGCATTTTCGGTTCAAAGGCCCGGTCTAGCTGCCAGGATTGAGAAATTTCATTTAAATTAGAAAATACCCCTGACTTTAATCCTGCTATTGCTGCAGCACCCCAAGCGGTGGATTCCAGCATTTTTGGACGCAAGACAGGCACATTCAGCAGGTCAGCTTGGAACTGCATCAACATATCATTACAACTGGCACCGCCATCGACACGTAGTTCTTTTAACGGATGGGCAATATCCGATTGCATGGCTGTCAATACATCAGAGACCTGAAAGGCAATCGATTCCAGTGTAGCTCGGGCAATATGAGATTTATTGGTTCCACGCGACATGCCACACAGCAGGGCACGCGCTTCACTATCCCAATGCGGTGCGCCCAGTCCGGTAAAAGCAGGAACTAAGACCACGCCGTCGGTATCTTTAACTTTACAGGCCAACTTCTCTATATCACTGCTCTTCTGAATGATGCCAAGCCCATCACGTAGCCATTGCACCACAGCACCGGCCATAAAAACGCTACCTTCCAGGGCATAACTGGTCTATTCCTGTGCCTGCCAGGCGAGGGTAGAAAGTAATTTGTTCTGGCTGAGCTGAATATCATGACCGGTATTGAACAGCATAAAACAGCCGGTGCCATAGGTATTTTTTGCCATACCGGGTTCGAAGCAAGACTGGCCAAATAAGGCAGATTGCTGATTACCCAGAATACCGGTAATGGGAATCGTAGCTCCTAATAAACCCGGTGCCGTATCTGCAATATGACAATCAGAACTGATGATTCGTGGCAGAACTGAAGCGGGGATATTAAACAGGTCGAGTAGTTCGTCATCCCAGCGTTGAGTTTGCAGATTCATCAACATGGTGCGGGAAGCATTACTCGCTTCAATAATATGCTCAGCACCTTGAGTCAGGTTCCAGATCAGCCAGCTATCAATGGTGCCAAAAGCCACATGACCTTGCTCTGCGAGTGTACGTAAGCCATCAATATTTTCTAATAACCAGACCAGTTTCCCGGCACTAAAATAGGGATCAATCCGTAATCCGGTTTTTCGTTGTACCTGATCCATCTGGCCTTGCTGAATGAGCAAATTACACCAGTCTGTTGCACGACGATCCTGCCAGATAATCGCTGGCGCAAGAGGTTTGCCATTACGACGATCCCATACCACAGTCGTTTCACGCTGGTTGGTCAGGCCAATCGCTTTAATGTCTTTCGCCAGAATCCGGGCAGTGGCTAATGCCTGTTGAACTACTGCAATCTGCGAGCTCCAGATTTCCTGTGCATCCTGTTCGACCCAACCGGAGTGTGGGGTCTGGATATGGGTTTCGCGTTGAGCTGTTGCCTGAATCTGTCCGTGTTCATTAAAGATGATTGCACGGCTAGACGTCGTTCCCTGATCGAGTGCCAATAAATAGCTCATAATTTTTTTAAATGTTGACTTGAATTATGAAATATTAGCGCAATTATGTAATCAGGCGCATTCAAAAGTGTATTTGTGTAGAAAATGCATCGTATTTTTTGCCAGTTATGCTATGATGAGCTTGTACTTTGGGGATGCCCTTGGCTTCGACGCCGATGATGAAACTCATAGATGCATGCCGAGAGCGCATTTTCTCTCGTAAATAAAATTTGCATTTAAATAGTCGCAAACGACGAAACTTACGCTCTAGC
>NZ_DCRI01000002.1:42017-53676 GCF_002324975.1 Acinetobacter sp. UBA1496
CTTGGTGTTAAAACAATAGACGATATCTAAGCATGTAGTATTCTCGAGCGTAGTGTTGGCGGACGCGGGTTCAACTCCCGCCATCTCCACCAAAATTCTTGTTATAAATCAGCCACTTATATTAAGTGGCTTTTTTATTGCCACATATTTGCCACATTTTTCATTCCAAGAGCTTTTGATTTCAAAGTTTAGGCTGTACGTGCTACGCTAAGTTTCGCAATTTCTTGCTTATTTTTATCCCCATGCAACCATTTTGTATAGCGTTTGATCAGCATTTGTAGGCTATGTCCAAGTTGATCGGCTACAAACATTGGATTGACGCCATCCATGAGCAACATCGTCGCATAAGTATGCCTTGCATTGTATGCAGGGCGGTGACGTATAGAACACGTTTTCATTGCTTCTACAAGACGCTCCCTAGGTGGTTTTTCATTAAAGAATGGTTCTTTAGTCTTGGGGCATAGCATTACATAATCTGTTTTGTAGCCTTGATCCTTTTTAAATTGTAGCAAAGCTTTCAAAGCCAGAGTTGATCGTTCATTCAGATATACTTCTCGAGATGTATGTGTTTTTGTCACCTTTTTTTCTAAACCACGTACACGGCTTTTGCTGACCTTGAATGTACCGTTGAACCAGTCAATATCACTTTCTCTAAGAGCAATCATTTCGGAAGGTCTACAGCCTGTCCAGAAGGCAAACTCAAAATACCACCGATAAAATTTGTCCTCATCATGTAAGCTTTTGTCGAGCCAAGCTAGTAAGGCTTCCATCTCCTTACGTGTGAAGGGGTCAGGTGTTTCCACCTGAACCTTACGATTCTTAATTTTATTCATAGGGTTTACAGAAATCTGATTATGCTTAACAGCCAACTCGAAAACTCCACGTAAAGGCGTGGCGCAATTATTAAATGTTTTCGCTGTTTGAAAATCACGATCGATAATGACTTCCTCAATATCTTCAGTCGTGATATTGGCTATTGGTGTTAATGCAAAATAAGGCATCCAATGACATTCTAAAATTTTGCGATAGCCATTTTTTGAATCTTTATTGGCAATCGAAAACTTTAAAAATTTTTGTGCAACATCTTGAAATAAGACTTGCTGACCATCCATTGATTCAGTTTCTGTAACATCAAGGCCTTTTGCTTGTGCTATATCATTCTCAGTTAAAATCCCCCATTTGGCTTTATTTATGAGGTCACTTCTAATTTTAGCGGCTGTACGGATACCTTCCGCAGTCGGCGGGTGTGGGAGTGTAATGTAGTAGCGCTGCTTTTTAGAGGTGAAGTTGATTTCGAGTGCATTCTCCCTAATTCTAACGCCGGTTGGTAACGTTTTTGAGTTTGTTCTGTCAACCATTGGTTATAACCTCTAAGTGAGTAGTAAATATTTCCATCTTGTTTTGTCCAAACTAAATCTTGTGGCCAATTTTTTCGCCGATGTGTCAGTTTTTGTTCTTCAATGCCTGTAAGCTTTGAGAACACTGAAGCATCTACCCAATCGATAGCTGTAAGCCCTAGTTCTAAAAGAACATCTAAAATTTCGTTTTGCATAAAATTACTTAGCCAATTGAGCTGATCTAAAAATTATTCACGGCTAGGCATAAATTTCCCTAGTCACAAATCGTCATGTGGAAAACTTAGCACATGACATTTTTTAAAAACTCGTTTCGTTTAAAACTTCAAAAAAATGGTTATTCAAAAAAATTATGAAATAAAAAAATCATATTTATGCTTACTGAATTAATGATTTAATCCCATTTGTTAGGTACAAAATTTGGTACTTAAATCCTCAATATCATGAGTTAAGTACCAGATTTGGTATCTTAAAAATCAGCTCGAAAAATGATTTATAATTTATTTTTTTAACAAGGGTTGGAGCACATCTAAAAGACTCTCACCATTTTTACGATCAATTATTTTTGCAGACATGCCTAATTTTTGCGGCCCATCTACATCAGCAATTTGAGTATCACCAATGAAAAAAACTTCATTTGGTTGACAGTTCATTTGAGTTAAAAAATGTTGGTAGATTAAAGAATCTGGCTTATTTGCACCGACCTGAAAGCTCCATACATAAGTATCTAAAGGTGGAAGTAGGTGCTGTGCTCGTTCACCATAAGGTGTCGCTGCATTGGAGCAGATCGCCAATTTGTATCCTAGATTTTTAAGTTCAATGAGCGTTGGAATTGAATCTTCAAAAGCATGCATATGCTTTAAATCATTTTGAAGATCGTTGTTCATTTCAGCTAACAAGGGAGCGGGTAGTTGATAACCGAAATAAGAAGCGATTGTCTCAAAATTGCCATCTAGCGACATGATCATCGCAGCATCATTTGGTTGTGGTTTTCGCCCTTGTTGTTTAAGCCATTTCATCATTTTTTTATAAGGTGATTGACTATTTTTAATTTCAATTAGCGTTCCAAAAACATCAAAGGCTACTGCTTTATAAGGTCGTTTACTCACTATTCTTATCTCATTAAAAGTTTAAGCATATGGTCTAGCGTTTTATATCAACTCTTTTATTCATCAAAATTTAAGTCAGAATCATTTAAAGAGGAGGGCGAACTGAACTTTCCTGCTTTATTTGATTAACTTAAATTCAAACCTATCTGTTCAGGTGAATGCCAAAGCATTTTTAAGTGTCCTAGTTGGTCTCTGAGATGAGCGGCTTTACGGATGATATATTTTTTTTGTTTCAGCCATTCATCCAGGCGTGCATCGTCATAATGGATGTCTATCTTCAGTTGTAAAAGCTGGTTATATAAGCCACGCTTTTCAGATGACATGGCTTCTAGAATAGATGGTGGAGCCATGGGCTCTAATGGATGTGGCAACCCACCTTCAGCCTGACAAGACTTGGTCTTTGCTTGTTGAGAAGAAGCAGACACTCCGCTAACGGTTAGCCCTTTTTTCATTAACTTTGATAATGGCAGAGTTGGAGATTCAGCCTGATTGTGATCTTCAGTTTCAGCATTTGCAGGTTCAGTAGATTCTTTCAATAGCTCGCTGATTTTTCGGTAATTAATGCTATAAAAGTTGGTTTGAATCCATTTATTTTGAGATAGCTTTTTGACCACCAAAATGCCCACTTTCTTTAGCTTGGAAACTATACGTTTGATCGTGGAGGGACTGTATGTACCTAAGGTCTTAGCCCATTGCTCATAGCTGTGATAAAAGTACTTCTGTTGCTGAATTACTTGAGCTTCACCACTTTGCAGGCAGTAATGAAGCTTTTGAAGGAAGATCGCTGATGGCACCCCATACGCTTGGGCAAGCGTAGGAGATGCAATAAGAGGGTAGTCGCCTTGGACTAGTAGTTTTGTTTTTTTAGTCATGAGAATACTCACTTAAGGCTTAGTAAGTGGTATTAGACGATTTGGGGTGCGGACGTTGCTGAGTTCGGCGTAGCCAATCTTCAGGATACTCCTGACTATAAGATTCATAATGCTGACCAGACCAATATTCTTGGTTGAGTTCATCGTGATATTGATGATGTGAATTTTGCTGGTGTAATTGAAGCGTTTGTTCCGGTTCGAAATCGGGTGGAGTGTTGCCTTGAGTGTTATTTTCAGCTTGGTCTAGAGTCTTGAAAATATCGAGTAAGGCTTGGCGCTGTGTATGCGATAGAAGTTTTGCGCTTTCAACAAGAAGTTGTTTCGCAAGTTTTTTTGGCGTGCAAGGGTTTGCACCATTGAATTTATTATTCATAGCAGTTTCCTAGATAAGTATTTAATTATCCCCATTACTTCTCACGGTAATGGAGGCAACTTAACAGGGGTGAGAATACTGAATCTAGGATCAGCCAGCCGAAGCTGCCCTGCTAAGCCACCATAGGACTGCTTAACAGTAGGCAAAAAAATAGCCGCAAGTGCGACATTTTATTGCACCTAGATTGTAACAGGTTCTCACGCCTGAACACAGATTTTGCTGTGTTGGAAGAAGATTATCCCGCAATGTTAGGTAGGTCAAGGCCTTGAATTGAAGTTTTTATAAAAAATGTGAAAAATCAAAAAATGGTCACGCTCTAGATATATTTAATTATTTTATTGTTTATTTTATTTATAAAGAAGAACAGCTCAAATTGATCCAATGGAGTAGTTCAAACTGAGCGAATCATTCAGCTCAATTTAAACCACAGTGAGATCAGTTTAACTGAGGGTGATGGAGTGAGATCAGTCATGTTACTGTCATGAGTTTTGAATTAGTCCATTCAGTTATCAATTTATTGATAAATCATCATTGAGTACCGCACTTAATTTTCAGAATAAATAAAAATTAGCGAAAAAATTCCAAAACATCACCAAAACCGATCCGTATTTTTTTTCTTTGCTAATGTCATAAAACTCCGTGATGGAAATAAGCAAGCCTACCTGTACATACAAAATTCTTCGAATTTTTATGTACAGGGCTTGTTAGGAGGGAAACCCTCCTAAGACCTCCCAGCCCATCACAGATGGGCAAGTCAACTTCGTTGACTTAAAAGCAAAAAAAGCAAAGAACAGTTAGCGTGATTGTATATGAGAAGTAAAACCAAAAATTTTAGACTTACTCCATTGCAGCTAGAGCAGTTGGAGCTGCACATTGAAAAAGAACGTACGAACTTTACTGACTTTATTCATTCTTTGATTCAGCGAGAAGTGATGCATGATGCTGTTACGGTTCGAGGGATGATTGATGAGGAGAAGAAGCCAAGGCTTAAAATTAAAACCGAAGTTGAAATCGTCAAACTTTATCAAATCACTGATCCTGATTTGTTACTGGCCTTATCTCAAATTGGGAATAACTTGAATCAAATAGCCCGTGCTTTAAACATCATCAAAAATGCAGATCCACGAGACCAACGTAAGCTGGATATTTTTCATGTGTTGTTGGTCTTAAAGGGTATTCAAAATGAGTTAGAACAAATATTTCCGACTTTACCAAAAATCAGTAGACACAATCCGAATAGGCTTCGTAAGCAACTCGATAATTTAAGCGTTGATCAGGCACAACCTTCAATCGTATTAGCGGAGAAGGATGAAAGTGCATATTAAATTTTTAGAGCATGGCAAAGGGTCAGCTACACATGCTTCTGCATATCTTTTAGATCGACTTGACCATCGTGGAAATGTTCGTGCAGGGGTTCAGGTTTTATGTGGTGATGCCACCACATTCAATGCTCTTTGTCATGCGAGTCCACACCTATGGAAATATACGAGTGGAGTCATCGCTTGGTCAAAAGATGATGAGCCAACTGATGTTCAGATTAAGGAAGTTCTAAAAGAATTTGAGGAACATGCATTTGCAGGGTTGGAGCAATCACAGTATCACCTATTTGCTGTATTACACACAGATGAGGATGGCTCAAAGCACATTCATGTTTTAGCACCACGGCTCGACATTCAAAGTGGGAAATCACTCAATATTGCTCCCCCTGGGCATGAAAAACACTTCGATGCATTAAGAGATTACTTCAATACAAAATATCAGTGGTCACGGCCAGATGATTTGCTTTTGATGCAAACCACACAGGAGCCAAATCATGTGGCCAAAATCAATGCTCAAGCAAAAAAATACATTTTAAGCGAAGACCTTAAAGCACTTATAGCAAAGCAGTTGCGCAAGACAATTGATAATTACATCAAAACGCTCTTAAGGACACAAACAATTAAAAACAGGGCAGATATTGTCCAATGTATTTCTCAATTGGAAGGAGTTAAATCGGTTAAACAACGAAAAGACTCTTTAACAGTTGAAATGATCGACGGGAAAAAATACAGACTCAAAGGTGATTTTTATCATGAACAATTCGAAATTGGACTTTATACAGAGCGTCTCCGAGCAGCAGCAAAAAGCCGAAAAACTCCAAATGAGCTTGCAGCAGCTCTCTCAGACGCTGATCAATTTCGAGAAACTTATAGGGCAAAGCGAGCAGCCTATAATCGAAAGCACTATGCTTTTGAACCGAGTACAGGGGACAACAATATCCTTGGAGGCACATCTCAACTCATTGTTGAAAGAGATAGGGAATTTACCCCCCCAAGCCATACAAACACTGACAGCGGACTACACAGCACAAATAAAGCAACTCCAATCGCAACTTGCCAATATCAATATTGCGGAAATTTCAAAAGTGCAATCGAGCATAGATTCATTTTCAATATCAATTCAAGAATTACAGACCAAAATAAACAATCAATTAAAGAAGATATCCTTAGACCAACCCAGTTTACAAAAGAGTATTCAAGTCCAAATACAGCAAGCGATTGCCAATCAAAGCAAGCCAATAGAAAACAGTATAGCAATGTTGATTACGGAAAAACTGGATACGCAAAAAGCGACATACGTGTTGGGTGGGGCGATCGTGATTGGACTATTGAGTCTTTTAATCGCTTTATTTATGGCTTATCAAACAGCTATGAACGTCAAAACCATAAAAGCACAACAACAAATGATTCATCAAAACTCACAAGCGATTACAGCTCAAATCAGCTATTTGAACACACTACGGAAGTAAGTCATGCAAACCGAAATAGATCAGTATTTGATAGAACAAACCAACTTATTGCAACAACAAAACAGCTTATTGGTAGAACAAAACGAAACCTTGAACCAACAGGTCAGTTCATTAAAAAATATTTTGATCACCTACAAGGAAGTAGAGCAGCGTTTAGTGAACAAAATCGAGACATTGAATATAGAGAAAGAAGCTCAAACCGCTTTGATTTCAGCAATGAAAGCAGAGCTTTCACATCTCGAACAAGGAGAGTTTTCGGAGCAATTACAGCGAGAATTTCAAGAAAACTTGAGAGTCCAATTACAAACGCACTTAACCACAGCATTCAATCAACTGGATTTAAAAACAACTATCCAAGACTTAGTGAGGATCGAATTGAAGCCTGTTCGGCAGACTATCAACGAACAGCAGACGGACCTCAAGGCAGCACTCTCGAAAATCTTACAATTTCAGCCACCAAACGACTTTTACGAAGATTTGGAGATGCAACGCAAGCAGATCACTACGCTTGGGGGAACTGTAGAAAGATTGATGAAATTAATCAACAACTTGAGCAGCTAGAGTCTATTGTTGCTCAAATGAGGTGCAAACCAAAGCCAGCAACAAATTGGCAACTACGATTTGATGGATACTATCCTAGTTACGTTCGAGCTTACCAAGAGTTGTCAGCGCAGCAACAACAGGCTTATCAGGATAATAAAGCATTGTGGTTGATTGAGATCACGGAGCAAAAAACTGAAAAAATCCTCGCCTACATGACTGAAGCCAGAAGAAATATTGACAGTAGTGACTATGCAAGGATCGAAGAAATCATCAAGAATGATGAAAGGATGCTTAAATATTTGAAGTGTGAATTAATTTTATCACACAAATATGATCATTTAGAAAATGAAAGAGCTTCATATCTCTCGTGCATCACAAACTTTGATGAAATTAAGGAAAGAATTAAAGCAGTTACGTCTTCAAGGCTTCAAAGTTCTGATGATGCTTCATCTAGAATTGCGCATCACAGCTATGAACCTGAACTCAAGCCTAAACAGGAAAAGAATTCGAATGCCGATTTTGATTTTTAGAATCTTTAAATAGGTTAAAAATCACCCTCATTAAACGAACTGAATGGTACCGATTTTGTAAGAGATTTTACTCACAAAATTTTGAAAACTTGCGAGGAATATAGATTTTGAGTAATGGAGAGTGGTAGCAGTCTAAAATAAACTTTTAAAAAATTATATTGGGTATGATGCAAGGTCTTGTAACAATTAAAACTCAGTTGATATAAAGTACGCTTTATTCATAAAAATATTTTAGGGAAGTTATGGGGTATAGCACGATATCAATTCGAGAAGTGACTCGACAAATAGAGCAAAATAAAGTCTTTTTGCCTGCTTTACAACGTAAGTTTGTTTGGAAAAAAGAACAAATTGAACGCCTATTTGATTCCATTATGCGTGGTTATCCCATCGGGGCTTGGTGGTGTTTTAAAAAGTATGCTGACATTAAATGAAGCCATTATTGATGTAAAAGAAGGTTAAGTCGAAGGCTTTAAAATGGTTTTCAAGCTTTTTGGAGAAATTACAACTTCTTCTAAAACCACGCCTTATTCGATGCCTTATTTTGCAATTATTACCTTCAATTCCTACAGTAAAAAACTTACCAATACTTTGCTTGCAGTTTTTAAAAGCAGTGATGAAACTATCCCAATGATCACTTGCAATTCGGGTGTAGTGAATACCTAATTGTTTAAGCTTTGTCTTCAACCTTTGGACTGTAGCTAAATCTCTCTTACCCCAAACATAAGCAACAATCTCACCTGTTTCTCGATGGTAGGCGTAAATAAGCCATTGTTTATTATTTTTATTTCCAACAAAAGTCCAGAATTCATCTACTTCGAGAGATTCATAATGACTTTGTTTAGGCTGAATTTGATAGGCCGATTCAGTTAAAGTCCGTAAGACTTTACCGATACTAATGCGCTCAACTTCAGCGATATCTCGTATACCGCTGCCTCTGACCATTAACTGTAATATTTTACGAGTAATGCCAGAATTACATCCTAGATAGCTCAGAGCATGGTCACCAATAAACTGACGTTTGCAGTCTTTGCATTGGTAGTTTTGTTTCCCATCTACTTTGATGCCATTTTTCTTTATACTGTCACTGAGGCAGGTTGGACATTTGATTTCTAGAGTTATTTGCATTTCTCTATTTTATCAAAATTCAACCTGCTTTTTTTTAGCATACTTTTTGATACACCACCCGGGGCTTTTCTATTTTGGGAGCTTGATGCCAAAGTAGCAAAAGACTATGTGTTCTATGAGTTTTTAAAAGACTATGACGAACGAACTCCTTACAACCGTCGTAAAGAAGGGGCTTTCAGCCATGACCAAATCATTGGTGTTCTTGATGGACAACAGCGACTAAGTTCAATGTATATTGGTTTTAACGGATTTCACAAAACCAAAAACAGCTATGCATGGAAGTCCAACCCTAATGCTTATCCTGAAAAACGGTTATATCTAGATTTATTAAATTTACCTTATGTGACTGAGTCGGGTGAAATCAAACTTAATGAAGCGGAAAATTATCCATTCAGCTTTTTGACAGATAAAGAAAGTCAAAAGTTAGAACGTAAAATTGAGGATCAAATCAAGCCGTGTTATTGGTTTAAGGTTGGAGAGTCTTTGTATTGGGACAATGATGAAGATATTAACGTTTACTATCAGGCATTAGCAGCTCAAATACAAAGTACATACCAAGACCAAAAAATATTTTTGGCAGCATTTGAACAGCATCAGAAACAAGTTTTATTGGGTTTGAAAACCTTACATACACGACTTCATGATGAAAAATTGATTAGCTACTTTCAGGTACATGAGAATGATTTAGAAAATATTCTCAAAATATTCGTGCGTGTGAACAGTGGCGGTACGATACTGAGTAAAACGGATTTATTGTTTTCCACTGTGGTTGCAACGTGGTCAGATGGTCGAGATAAAATTGAAAAGCTCAATAAAGACATTAATGACATAGGCCAACGCTTCAAGTTTGGTAATGAATTTATTATGCGAGCATGCTTATATCTCACAGATTTAGACGTGAAATATAAAGTAAATTCCTTTAAAGCTGAAAATGTAGAAAAAATCAAAAACAGTTGGGAAAATATTCAAAAAGCAATTGATCGAACTGTGCGTATTTTGGATGAGTTTGGATATTCAGGCGAACATTTACCTTCGCAAAATGCCCTGTTGCCCATCGTGTACTATGTATACAAAGGTGGTCAGGTGGATGACATCAGTAAAAAGCAAATGATTAAATACTTGGTTCATGCCAATGTGAAGCAAATATTTGGTAACTCTCAAGAGTCTGTTTTACAAGAACTGAGAAGAACATTACGTGAAAAGACTGAACAGGATTTTTATGTTCTAAAACATTCTAAATTTGATTTTGAAGTTTTAAAATCTACCAAATTATCGGGGGGTAAATCTCTGCTTGTCACTGATGATATTATTGATGATATTTTATCGAGAGAATATGGTGCAATCACCTTTAACATCTTGGTATTACTGAATCCAGATTTTAGATTACGTGATGTTAATTTTGCACAAGATCATATTCATCCAAAATCTAAATTTAATAAAACAGAAATGTTGAAAGCAGGAATTCCAGTAGAGCAACATCAAAAAATAATTGATCTCAAAGATAGTTTGCCAAATTTACAGTTGCTAAATGCTCGTTGGAACTCAGGTAAAAATGATAAGTCTTTAGTGGATTGGTTTGCAGAGCAGTCTAAAGCTGATCAAGAGGCTATTAGATCAACAGGCTTATATCCAAATGATGCTTCTTTAGCATTTTCAGATTTTTTAACATTCAATGAAAAGAGAAAAGCCTTACTGAAAGATCAACTTTATAACGTTCTTGATATTAAACCTACTATGCAAAATATAGTACCAAATGTAGAAGTTGGAGAAGCGGTATGAACAATGCTATTGGATAAGTAGAAAGACTGAGCCATAGCATGTTTGAGTTAATAGAGATAAATCTGGGCGTAGTTTGGAAGAGCAGATTAATAATATATTAAATTGCGATATTGTGAGTTAAAGAAAGCCTGTATAGCTTGGTTATACAGGCTTTTTTATGTGAACAGTATTAATAAATTCTTAGAATTTTTTTTGTGAATTCACATCAAACAAATCATGAAAAAAAATCTCTGAAATAATGGGTTTATAGATTAACTCATTGATCACTCAGTCAGATGATCTATCTTTCAAATAAAAAATTGAGATATTCAACTATGAATTTTTTATAGAACCAAATAGTTATAACCAGTACAGAACAGTACTAGATGAAGATGATGTCATCTTTTTCTCATATAATAGTGAGAACAGTTCAAGGATCGTATGTAAGTCAGCTGAGGAGTTCAAAACATATTTTTTAGATACTAATAATGGAATATATGTAGTTCGTGAAAAAAGCAATATATTCATTGATTTACAAGATTATGACTGTGAAGGATGTATAGCTTTACCGTTGTGTCAAAAGAACGATATTAGTCAAATTACAGGGTTTGTTATTAATGGATTGGCGAAAAAATGGAATCAATTAACTGAACCAGGGTATCAACTCCGCAAGAATATTAAATTCAAAGTGGGAGATGGTCATATACTTACAGCAAATATGTTCATCGAACATAAGCATATTGCCTTTACTACAGACTCTGAGTTTGTTTTTATGGTCCTCGCAAGTAAGCTGCACCCAGTAATTTATGTTAATAACAATGATTTTGGATTGCATTTACTTTTAAAGCAACTTGATAAAAACATTCATAAAGTCATGGTTGGCTCCAATGAGCCTAAGGAAAATAAACTGAATAGCCACCGATTTTGTAGACACCTTTTAGTTTGAACCGTACCGGGTTTGTCGGAGAGTCAATATTCTGAGAGACTACCCCGATGACAAAATTAAAATATACCCCTGAAATCAGAGAAAGAGCGGTTCAATTATTGATTGAATCTGAAAAAGATTATCCTTCTACTTGGGCTGCAATCACAGCAATTGCGCCTAAGATTGGTTGTACTCCTGAAACACTTCGTGCCTGGTATCAAAAGCATTTAGATCAACACAATCCTATTAAAGTACAACAGATATCTGATCAAGAAAAAATG
>NZ_DCRI01000082.1:0-8557 GCF_002324975.1 Acinetobacter sp. UBA1496
AGAATTAGGTCGTCCTCATAACCAAGTTGTCACTTGAGTTCTGTTCAGATAAGCAGGTGCTGTCTTTTAAATCTTTGTGCAACAAAGCCCTTTTGCATAGAAAATATTCTGGATAGGTTCTAAGTGATCATCTTTAAATTTATGAAAAGCAATTACACAAAATTATTTACAGGCTCTGCAGTTGCATTAGCTTGAAGCCTGTATATATATATTTGGCTACCTTTATCGGGTAAATTCTATACTTGCAATGTCAACAGCCCCAATACAAAATCTGAGAAATATATGAGTGCAGAAGCCACATCTATCAGCCTTTTATCCCCTGTCATATTGCTCACGGCTGCAGTGATCGCAGTCCCCTTAATCAAGCGCCTAGGATTAAGCTCGGTATTGGGATATTTAATTGCAGGATTAATTATTGGTCCATTTGGACTGGCATTTTTCTACGATTCTGTGTCTATTTTGCATATCGCTGAGCTTGGTATTGTGATGTATCTGTTTGTGATTGGACTAGAAATGCGTCCATTGTATTTATGGAATTTAAGAAAAGAAATTTTTGGATTAGGTACATTACAAATTAGTGCCTGTTCATTAGGGCTAACGGCTGTAGGCTTGGTCTATGGCTATTCTTGGCAAGTGAGTTTTGTGTGTGCTGCAGGCTTTGTACTCACCTCAACTGCAATTGTAATGCAACTTTTGGGAGATCGTGGAGACATTGCTCAACCACGAGGACAAAAAATTGTCTCGATTCTGCTGTTTGAAGACTTGTTGATTGTACCTTTATTGGCCATTGTCGCTTTTATCGCACCGAATCATGTTGTTGAAAGTACTTCTACGCGTTTGCAGAGCATCGGAATTGGTTTAATTTCAATTGCAGGTTTAATCGCTGCAGGCTATTGGTTGCTTAATCCTTTATTTCGCTTATTAGCTGCAGCCAAAGCCCGTGAAGTCATGACTGCAGCAGCACTCTTGGTGGTGCTCGGCGCAGCATTACTGATGCAAGTCACTGGCTTATCGATGGCAATGGGGGCATTCCTTGCAGGGGTATTACTCTCCGAATCCACTTTTCGCCATCAGATTGAAGCAGATATTGAACCGTTTCGTGGCATATTGCTCGGATTATTTTTTCTAGGTGTAGGCATGTCACTAGACCTTAACGTCGTAAAAAATAACTGGGTGTTAATCTTAAGTGCTGTACTTCTGCTGATGTTTGTCAAAGCATCCATGATTTACCTGATTGCACGCATGACCAAAAGTTCACACTCCGAAGCACTCGATCGCGCATTACTGATGGCTCAAGGGGGTGAGTTTGCTTTTGTACTCTTTACTGCCGCCATGAGTGCTCAAGTCATTAGTGCTGTTGAACACTCAAACCTGACTGCGATTGTAGTCTTATCGATGATTTTGACCCCGATTATTGGCTTTTTATTTAAACGTTTTACCCAAACTACAGAACAAACTTCTTTAGAAAATATCCGTATTGCCGAAGGACTTTCTGGAAAAGTATTGATGATTGGTTTCGGTCGTTTTGGACAAGTTTCCAGTCAATTACTGCTTGCTCGAGGGATTGATGTGACCATCATTGATAATGATATCGACATGATTCAAAACGCTGAAAGATTTGGATTTAAAATTTACTATGGCGATGGTTCTCGTTTAGATATTTTACATGCCTCGGGAGCAGATACGGCTGAGGCAATTGTTGTTTGCGTAGACCACAAAGAAACGACGAATAAGATTGTAGAGTTGGTGCAACATGAATTTCCTTTAACCAAGTTACTGGTTCGCTCTTATGACCGTGAGCATGCGCTGCATTTAGCAAAACAAAATGTGGATTACATGATTCGAGAAACCTTCGAGTCGGCAATGCTATTTGGCGGTGCCATTTTAGAAGAATTGGGTGTTGACCAGAGTAATGTTGAAGAAATTAGCCAAGAAATCCGAGAACGAGATAAGGAACGTTTTGAAACCGAAGTTGCAGCAGATGATGTCTATGCGGGTATCGGTTTGCAATACACAGGACCGCGTCCGACTGCACCTTTAATCACACCAAAGCACACAGGGCAAATTCTGAATGAAGATGACACTCAGCAATAATTTCACGTATTAAGCCCAAATAAAAAAGAGGTCTGTGTAGACATCTTTTTTGTAAGCATCCGCTGAACCCCATACCTATTTTTTAATTCCGTTCAAGTTTCCAGCGGTGTGGCAGTAATTCTTCTATTTGGGGCACTTTTTGTGTCGGCTATTGAATATAATTGATGATTCTCGTCGAGAAGGTTTAGCGATTGAAGCAGAATTCTCATTACCAACAATTCGGGTTATTCGTACGTTGAATCAGTTGCTAGAGTGGCGAGAAAATCCGTTAGTTATTCGGTTTGAGAATAGTCCGGAGTTTATCAATCATGAATGTGGGCGCTGGGGAACTGAATAAGGTATTCGTATTGAATATATTCAACCAGGTAAGCTACAGCAGAATGCGTATATTGAACATTATAATCCAACTATACGCTATAGCTGTCTAAGTACGCATTTATTTGAAACACTGGAAGAAGTGCAAGATTATGCAACGAGTTGGCTGTGGCATTACAACCATGAAAGACCACACCAAGCAAACAGACGAAGGCTACCTCTAATTAATGGCTGCTTGATCTCTATTTTTAACTTCGGTTATTTATGGGCGGATTACCCTTGTCATTATATTGACATCAAATCTTCATAGCTCTGTCATTTGTTAGTGTTGATATAAGCCAATAAATTTAAAAAGATTAAATGAGGATAAAATATGGCAGGGTTATCCATCTGGCATGTACTAATTTTTGCAATTGTAGTGATCTTACTGTTTGGTACTTCTAAACTAAAAAATCTAGGAAAAGATGTAGGGGGTGCAATCAAGGACTTTAAGAAATCTGTCCGTGAAGAAGAAGCTGAGGCAGCTCAACTTCAGTACCCTCGAACGATTGATGCGAAAGTTAAAGCCAGTGAGAGTTCAATCAAGAATTGAGGTATTGCTATGCTCAATATTGGAATGACTGAGCTGTTGGTCTTTGGGGCAATTGCCTTGCTCATTCTTGGACCAGATAAACTCCCTGAAGCGATACGTTTTATAGGTAAATGGTCAGCCAAAATCAAAAGGATCGCCGGCAATATACAAAATGATCTTGACCGTGAATTGCGACTATCGGAACTACGGGAACAAATGCAAAGCGAGCTGAAACGTATTCAGGAATTAGAAATTAAAATGCAGGCACAAATGGATAATATAAATGTAATCCATCAGCCCATCATTAGAAATCCGGAACAACATCTTTTGAACTATGAGCTGACTTACCAATTAATTAATGAATCAGTTTCACCTGTTCATTTACCGCCAATCCAGCTGAATAAAGTGACAAAACAAGAAAAAATTTATGCTGATATAAAGGTGGCCGTATGAGTATTTTGCCTTCGACTCAAACCAACAACGATACCCGGCAAATCCCGTTAGAAGAAATGCCAATTACCAGGCATCTAGTGATTCTGCGAAAGCACCTTTTCAAAATTGTGGGCGTATTATTAGGACTATTCTTATGTTTACTGCCTTTTGCAAGCCAAACTTATCAGCTTTTATCAAAGCCTTTACGCGCTCAGTTACCTGAAAGCTCTAGCATGATTGCAACAGATGTGACTGCGACTTTCATGGCTCCATTTAAGTTGAACTTCTTTATTGCTTTACTTATCGCCATGCCTTTTATTTTGTATCAACTTTGGGCCTTCATTAGACCAGCATTGTACCTAAAAGAAAAAAAGTTAGCTTTACCACTATTAATCAGCAGTATTGTACTGTTTTATGCAGGTATTGCTTTTGCCTATTTAATCGCTTTACCTTCTATCCTTCATTTTTTTATCAGCGTATCACCTGACACTGTTGCACCGATGACCGATATCAATAGTTATCTGGCTTTTTGTTTAAAACTATTTTTAGTTTTCGGATTTACTTTTGAAATCCCTATTATCACGCTCCTGCTTATTATAATTGGTGTTGTCAGCACACAGACCTTGGTGGAAAAAAGACGATTTATTGTGGTGGGATGTTTTTTTATTGCCATGTTTGTGACACCACCCGATGCCCTATCAATGATTATGTTAGCTGTTCCAATGTGGCTGTTATTTGAATTAGGCTTAGCGGCAGGAAAATGGATAGAAAAATGATGACCGGACATAACTGAATAATAATAAAAAGAACATAAAAGAAGAAAATACTCTATGAGCAGCTTAAGCTGCTTTTATTTTTAATATATAAATCAATATTATATTTAATAAATCCGCAATATTAGCTTCACCTGACTGTCATATTCAACCGCTAATTTATTCCTGACTTTAAAACAACCAGACCTTAGTTATGGGAATAAAATAATGACAGATTACTTACCTTATGATGAAAATCAGGAATTGGATAATAATACATCAGATAATCATCATTTTCGGGATATTTTAGAACAATCCATTTCTCGTCGTGCTTTAATTGCCAAAACTGCAAGTGGGGCTGCAGCATTGGCCCTTGCATCCTCTCTGGCCGGATGTGGGGACAGCGATAATAGCTCTTCTCTGCCGCCAACCGAGACTGTACCAAACCCGCCTGCTATTGACCCAAATGCAAAACCAGAGCAACTGAACTTTACACCAGTTGCTAAAAACTTGAATGATATCGTCACTGTACCAGACGGTTATGAAGCCAATGTCCTGTATGCACTTGGAGATTCTATTAATCCTGCATATTCAGACTGGGATGACAACAATATCCCGAATGGGCCAAGCTTTCAGTTTCGCTCTGGCGACTGCCATGATGGAATGAGTTTTTTTGGCTTAAATATCACTTCTGGCCGGTATGACCCGACTGTGTCTGAGCACGGTCTACTCGTTATGAACCATGAATATATCAATCCGACTTTTTTACATCCTCAAGGTCCAACCAAAGTTGATGGTCGCCGCCCTGAAGATGAAGTCATTCGTGAGACAAATGCACATGGTGTTTCAATCATTCATATCAAAAAAGACAATTCCAATCAAAAAATAGAAATTGTCAAAAATTCGATTTATAACCGTCGAATTACTGCCTCAACTGTCATGAGCTTTTCAGGCCCTGCGAGTGGATCTACTCTTCTATCTACACGCTTTTCACCAGGTGGAAAACTAACACGCGGTACGCATAACAACTGCGGCAACGGCTATACCCCATGGGGTACTTATCTCACCACTGAAGAAAACTTTATTGGTTACTTTGTCCGTAGCAAAACTGATGATGCTCATCGCTTACCGCAAGAAACGGTCGCTTTGGAGCGTTATGGTTTAAAAGCAGGTTCAAGCTCACGTTATGGCTGGGAATCTGCAATAGGTACAATTGAACCTCAGGATCTTTATGATCGATGGAGTGCAGATATTACTGCCGGTGATGCTAGCAAAGATTATCGTAATGGCCCCAATACTTTTGGCTGGATTGTAGAAATTGATCCATTTGATAGCCGACAAAATCCAGTTAAGCGTACAGCCTTAGGACGTTTTGCGCATGAAGACTGTCGTGCCAGTCGTGCTCGTGAAGATGATAACCTGGCTTTCTATATGGGCGATGACTCACGTGGAGAATATATATATAAGTTTGTTTCTGACTATAAATGGAGTGAAAACGACCGTAATGGTGGTTATGCAGTCGGAGATAAATATATGGATCATGGCAAGCTTTATGTTGCTAAATTCAATGCAGACGGGAGTGGTCAATGGATTGAGCTGAGTTATGGTATTAATGGTTTGAATGAGCTGAACAATATCTATCCTTTTAATTCCCAAGCAGATGTCGTGACCTTTGCTCGTCTAGCAGCAGATAGCGTAGGCGCTACTAAAATGGATCGTCCAGAATGGGTTGCAGTTAATCCTGAGAATGGAGAAGTCTATGTTACGCTCACTAATAACTCTAACCGCGGCACTACACATGCCTTAGATGCAGCCAATCCACGTAACTATAGCGATCCTGAGGGTGGCAAAGGTAATGTAAATGGTCATATTATCCGCTTACATGAAGATAAGGATACGACCACAGCCATCACATTCAGATGGGATATTTACCTATTTGGTGCTGAAGCTAAAATGGCACAAAATATTAATCTATCAGGTTTGAATGATAATAATGATCTGTCTTCACCAGATGGGATGTGGTTTGACCCTCGTGGTGTACTCTGGATTCAGACTGATGATGGTGCTTATACAGATACGACCAACTGTATGATGTTGGCTGCTTTACCTGGTAAGGTTGGAGATGGTACTCGAACAATCACATCTTCTGGTCAAGAAACTATTGTCGGTGCTCAAGTCTCAGATCAAACTTTACGTCGTTTCCTGACAGGTCCGAAAGGCTGCGAGATTACGGGGGTAACCATGACACCAGACTATAAAGCGATTTTCATTAATGTACAGCATCCTGGAGAAGATTCTCGAAGTTATGATAAGCCCACTAGTCATTGGCCTGCATCACAGACTAACTCGTCTGCCACTTCCCGGCCACGCTCTGCAACTGTAGTAATCACTCGTAAAGATGGTGGAACTATAGCTGGATAAATAACTGACTTATCTCAAAATGCTGGCTTGATGCTGGCATTTTTGTTTTTTCAATCTTTTAAATTTTAAATTTTTTTAGATTTAAGAATGAACTAGTCAATAATAAGCATCTTGAGCAGTATCCTAAAAGTTATTAATTTTTTATAGGGAGGTTAATGAACCTATAAATTCTAATTTATAAAAAAGCAATAAGTTAATGTAATAAGTGATGATTATCTAATCGTTAGTTAATGAAGTAGACTTCAGGTGAACATAAGTTAAACGAAGTATACTAAACAATAACTTTATATATGTCTTACATTCATCTGATTTTTAGTTAAATAAGATCCTGTTACAAAAACTTACCACTGGGGGGCTTTTTATTTATCAAAAAAATCTTGATGGTCTCCATCTACTGGTTTGAAGTTTCTAGGCGAAAGGAATGGGAGCGTAAGAAGCATCAGCTTGAATATCGACAAAAATAGCGTGAACTCCATATAGGTATAATAGATGCTGAAGCGCTGCAAATACGTGCAGTTCAGCTTATAACAAATGATGTAAATGATTAATAAGCACTCGAAGATTTACTTGATTAAATCTCATTGGATGAGCAAATTGATCCTATCTGTACAGATGAAGCTTATGACACCAAGCACTGCCGACAAGTCATTTTAGATCAAGATACACATGCAGTTATTCCTCTAAAAAATACAAAATTTTGGAAACATCAAAAAACAGGATATTTAGAGAGAAACGAATTATAAAAACAGTCAAACATCTAGCTAGAGCTATTTGGAAAAAGTGGTCAGGTTAACATTGGCGAAGCTTGATAGAAACCCAGATAGCCTGTATCAAGCTATTAGGCGATAAATTAACGGCAAAGTGCTTTGATAGCCAGGTGAATGAAATTCATGCACGTGTAGCCGTGTTAAATAAACTCACGAAATTAAGTCAGCCGATATGCATATTTTAATTTTAATTTCAGTGACTTAGAATAGATAAACCTCTGAAGCTCTTATGTAATAAAGTCAGTACCTGGGACAGTGTTTCAGGTGTAAATCTGTCCAGGAAAATGGGCACGGACTAGACTTTTCTCTGGTAAAAAAGGTGTTAAACAAATATGGCTATCAGATTCAATTTATAGCGGCGCAACCTCAATATTTAAGTGTATTCGTTCAGACTTGATCGTACATTCTTCTTGAAAAAGAGAAATTTACCCGTTTTGATAAAGGTGTCGAAATCTTAATCAAACAAAGGTAACTTTCTTATGTTGCATACTAACAATCAAATCATTAAACACAAAGTAGGTCTGCTCAATTTAGCTAAAGAGCTTCAGAATGTATCCAGAGCATGCAAAGTGATGGGCGTTTCAAGAGATACATTTTATCGCTATCAAGAATTAGTGAAGTCTGGTGATATTGACGCACTGATTAATAAGTCCCGTCGAGTACCAAATTCAAAAAACCGTGTAGATGATGCTATTGAACAGGCTGTTATTGATTTCGCAATTCAATATCCCGCATATGGTCAGCACCGTACTAGTAATGAATTACGCAAGAAGGGTGTATTCGTTTCAAGGAGTGGGGTTCGCTCTATATGGCTTCGTCACGATTTAGAGAACTTTAAGAAGCGTTTAAAAGCACTTGAGGCTAAAGTGGCACAGGATGGTATTGAATTAAATGATCAGCAGATTGCGGCACTTGAACGTAAGCATGAGGATGACGTTGCTTGTGGTGAAATCGAAACAGCTCATCCAGGCTATTTAGGCGCGCAAGACACCTTTTATGTCGGGAATCTCAAAGGTGTTGGACGAATCTACCAACAAACATTCATCGACACTTATAGCAAGGTCGCTCATTGCAAGCTCTATACAACAAAAACACCGATTACAGCGGCTGATTTACTCAATGATCGTGTGTTGCCATTCTATCAATCTCAGGACTTATCAATGCTTCGCATCCTCACACTTGCGTAGCAGTGCTTCTTGTATCTT